>JBOGKI010000277.1:0-6495 GCA_050745605.1 Terriglobia bacterium
GTTCAACGTGCCGTCGTTGACGGCTAGGGACGCCAACGCCAATGACACCACCGATAGTTTCAATTTCAGCCAGACGCCGCTTTCGCCGCTGATTCTGAGCCCGCAGACCTGCCCGATCAATGCCGCGTCGAGCGTTTATTATGGCGGGCAAGAGTTGGGTACCTCCAGCCCGCCTTACGTCGTGACCCTGACCAACATCCGCACCAGCTCTATCACCGTCTCCAATATTTCGGTGACCGGGGACTTCACGCAAAAGAACACTTGCACGACGCTGGCGGTGGGCAAGACGTGCAACATCAGCGTCAACTTTAAACCCACACAGACGGGCCCTCTCACCGGGACATTGACGATCACGGACAATGATGTGACCAGCCCGCAGATAGTGAGCCTGCAGGGAACGGGCAGCGAAGTAACCCTGACGAGTTCGCTCTACCCCGGCCTCAAATTTGCCAACACCGACCTGAATTCTCCGTCCACGAAAGGTGTGACGCTCACGAATCATGGAACATCTCCGCTGTCCATCACCAGCATTTCAACGGTCGGGGATTACTCCCAAACGAACACCTGCGGGAGCAGCGTTCCGGGCGGTGGCTCCTGCACACTGACGGTGACGTTCGCGCCAACAATCACCGGCGTGCGTTATGGAAACCTGGTGGTCTCGGATAGCGACCCGGCAAGCCCTCAGACCGCGCGACTGGTGGGGATTGGAACGACGGTCTCCCTGAATCCCTCCAGCCTTAATTTCCATAACCAGACCATCAACACGACGAGCGCGGCAGCCTACGTCAGGATGAAGAACGTCAGCACCATTCCGTTGAGCATTGGCAGCATCACGACGAGCGGTGATTATGCGCAGAGGAATGACTGCGGCACAACGATTCCGGCGAACGGCCACTGCACCATCACCGTCACCTTTACGCCGACTCAGACAGGAAGCCTGCCGGGGACACTCACCATTACGGACAGTGATCTCCAGAGCCCACAGATAGTGAACCTCTCGGGGACAGGAGTGGCCGCCCCTTAGCGTGCTCTTGCGGGGGCGCTGCTCACTGCGGCCCTCGGGGCCTGCATTCGCCAGACACGGGGCCGCGGCAGGGACATTCGCTGCACGGGGTGCTAGCCCAACCTTCGCAGTTGGGAGCTTCTTTGAGAGAAATCTGACTTTTATGCCGGCCCAACGTCCTATCGCTCAGGTCCTACATCTGGAAAAGAGATTGTCGCGCCAGTCTGGCCTCTTTGAAAGGCCCGGCAGCAGAAAGGAGCCATACTGATGGCGCTGAGGTTCAAGACGAGGCAAAACCGGGTCTTGGTGTTTCCGGCGGCCGGAATGATCCTCCTGCTCGCGGTGATCGGTCTCACCCGGTTTGGACGGGGCGCTCAACCGGCGCGGCCTGCGCCAGCGCGCAGGACGGGCAATATTACCGTCATTAAACACGTTATCTTCATGATCAAAGAAAATCGCAGCTTTGATAACTACTTCGGGCAGTACCCCGGAGCCGATGGCGCCGCCAGCGGAACTATTTCTACCGGCCAGGTGATCCCGCTGCGGCACGCGCCTGATCAGGTGGTGGACATCGGCCACGATTGGACCTCCGCCCTGACGGCCATGGACGGCAGCAAGATGGATCAATTTGATTTGATCCCTGCCGGCGATATCAATGGGGAATATCTGGCTTATTCCCAGCTCACGCAGGCCGACATTTCCAATTATTACACTTATGCCCAGAACTTTGTGCTGGCGGACCAGATGTTCTCTTCACTGCATGGGCCGAGCTTTCCGAATCATCTTTACACGATCGCGGCGCAGTCGGGCGGTGTCATCACCACTCCCTTTACCGGAAACTCGCAAGGGAAGCCTCCCTCCAGTTGGGGCTGCGACTCTCCGAGCGGTACTCATGTTCAGATTCTGGGCCAGATGGGTGAGTTCTCGGATGCCCTCCCCTGCTTCGATTTCCAGACCCTGGCGGACAACCTTGATGCTGCCGGGGTTAGCTGGAAATACTATGCTCCCCCGCAAGGCCAGCAGGGATACCAGTTTTCCACCTATGATGCGATCAATCACATCCGCAACACGTCGCTTTGGGCCGAGCATGTTGTGCCGGATACACAATTCGCCACCGACGCGGCCAGCGGCAACCTGCCGGCGGTAAGCTGGCTCGTTGACGGGCCGAATAACGAGCATCCGCCCTTCAGCACTTGCCAGGGCGAGAATTGGACTGTGCAGCAGTTGAACACCCTGATGCAAGGGCCGGACTGGAATACCTCTGCTGTCTTCCTCACCTGGGACGATTTCGGCGGGTTCTACGACCATGTAGCCCCGCCCCCGGTGGACATCTATGGCTTAGGGCCTCGCGTACCGTTGCTCATCATCTCCCCCTACGCCCAAGCCGGTTACATCTCCCACACACAATACGAATTTGCTTCCGTGCTCAAATTCATTGAGGAAGCATTTAACCTGCCGGCGCTGACGGCTAGGGACGCCAACGCCAGTGACACCACCGATAG
Organism: Terriglobia bacterium; assembly: GCA_050745605.1. Lineage (GTDB taxonomy): Bacteria > Acidobacteriota > Terriglobia > UBA7540 > UBA7540 > CALCEB01. Next base: position 2,506 of record JBOGKI010000277.1, read on the forward strand.
TTTCAATTTCAGTCAGGCGCCGCTTTCGCCGCTGATTCTGAGCCCGCAGACCTGCCCGATCAATGCCGCGTCGAGCGTTTATTATGGCGGGCAGGAGTTGAGTACCTCCAGCCCGCCTTACGTCGTGACCCTGACCAACATTCGCACCCGCACCATCACCGTCTCCAACGTCGCCATCACTGGAGACTTCACGCAGACCAACAACTGCACAACGCTGAAGGTGGGTAAGACGTGCAACATCACCATCAGCTTTGCGCCCACGCAGACGGGGCCTCTCACGGGGACACTGACGATCACGGACAATGATGTGACCAGCCCGCAGATCGTGAGCCTGCAGGGAACGGGCAGCGAAGTGAGCATCACGAATTCATCCTCTCCCGGCCTCAACTTCGGGACGGTCCTCCTCAATGGCAAGTCCACGCATGCGGTGACGCTCACGAACCATGGAACGTCTCCCTTGTCCATCAGCAACATTTCGACGGTGGGGGATTACTCCCAAACGAACACCTGCGGGAGCAGTGTCCCAGGCGGTGGCTCCTGTACGATCACCGTCACTTTCGCGCCCACCGTTTCCGGCCCGCGATGGGGAAACCTGGTGGTTGCCGACAACGATCTGGCGAGCCCGCAGACGGTGCGGCTCAGCGGCACGGGCACGGGGATCGTCATAAGTCCCGCCAGCCTGAGTTTCGGCAAGCAGAAAATCAATACGACCAGCCCGCCGCAGTTGATCACGGTACAGAACGTTGGCAGCAATCCCTTGAACATGGGCAGCATCACGACGAGCGGTGATTACGCGCAGTCCAATAACTGCGGCACATCGATTCCGGCGAAGAGCCAGTGCACGATCAGTGTTACCTTCACGCCGACTTCGACGGGAAGCTTGCCCGGTACCGTGACTGTCATTGACAGTGACCTCAGTAGCCCACAGACCCTGAAATTGTCGGGGACGGGAGTCTCATAGCAGGTTCCCACCTTGGGATCGTCCGTCGCCCGTTTGCCAATTCTCACGTTACAACCTGGCAAGCGCGCGCCCTGGCGCAGGCACTCGAATTGCGGTACAAAGGCTTGAAACCTCGGCTCGCGGCGCCGCATTTTTGGTTTTTTGGCTGGAAGCTAGCCGAGGCGGACGCGCTTCTCGCCGCGGGCGTTCACCCGAAACCCATAACAAGTCTAAGGAGCAGACACGTTGGGTACCGGTGTAGATTGGCTTCCGTAGCGGCGCTCTGTGACCGCCGTTGTTGGTTCCACATTGTTTTCGGCGTTCATCGAGCCCCGCTACAACAAACTGCACTGCTACCACACGTTGTGACTACTCGTGAGCCAAAACTGTGTGATGAGTTGTAGCAGGAATGCGCCCGCCGGATGAGGCCCGGCGGGCATGGGCGAGGTCGAAAACGGATTCTACGGAAGCAGGCCGTAAATATCGAGATCCGTTTGTGTTCCGATGTAGACTTTTCCGTTGGCGATGGTCGCAACCGAAAACTTGACGCCGGGCCCGGGTTGATCCCGTGTTCCTGCCTGGTTGCTGCCGTAGAGCACGTGCGAAACGTTCGCAGCCACATAGGCGTGCAGGATCGCGGGAGGACCGCCGGAGGGCCTGCCCCCGGTCGAGATCGCCCATACAATGCCGTTCGATGCTACATTCGCCGAAATCGAAGGGGTGCTTCCGGGATAAGTAAAAGCCATGGGAGCCTGCGAGGCCGGCGTCGTGGAAAGCAATCCGCTGGTCAGAGTGTAGCGGCTCAGGTAGCCCTTCACACCGGAATAATAGACGGCGCCCCGCCAATAGGCAGGGCTGCTCCAGAAGCCCGACGTGGTAGTCGTGACGGTCTGAATATTGTTATTGGTTGTGGACGAATACCCCCCCATGTTATCGCGATTGACGAGATAGATGAGACCTTGCTTTCCGGCGCCGATGAGTTCATCAGGATAGGGGCCGGGCTGCGCCGGCAGAATCATCGGTCCCCCGGAGCCGAGATCGAGGTCGTGTTCGGTCAGATACAACTGGTTATAGGGAGTGAAGTAATCGTCCACTGAGAGTCCGCCCGTGGCGCCCAGCTTCAGGAAGCTGTCGCCATAGTCAATGCCGCCGGTGTTGCCGTCGAATGTCCCATCCGCAGTCACAGTGTAAATATTCCCGTTCGCATCGGCCGCGAAGCCGTTACCGGATGCCCAGATTCCACCGTTCTTGCCGTTCGCGGTATCATTGTAAACGGTCGCCTGAGCGAGGGTTTGCGCGTCATACCCCATAATCCAGCCATGCCAGGGAACCGAGGAGACCGTACCCCAGCCCATATAAACCACGCTCTGCGACAACAGCAAAGCCGTCCGTTGACATTGGTTCAGGGGATCGAAGGTAATCATGCCGCCGATGCTGCCGCTGCCTGTACCCGGAACAGAAGCCTGAATTACAACTGGTCCGCCAAATTTCTCGGCGCCGCTCGTGATGTCCAGGGCGTGGATACGGTAGACGTACGTGCCGTTCTCCTTCGTGAAGGCGACAGCGTAGAGCGTCCCGCTAGTCCCGTCAATGACCGGTGTTCCGGTGATGCCGAATTGAGGCGAAATGCCCGTGCACCCTCCATTTCCGGTATCAGTGCACGGCACCGGCGTAACTCCGTTGGCCGGGTCGATGAAGCTGTCCTGCCAGAGCGGTGTAGCACTGAGGCCGTCCGCGTCAAACGCGTAAACGCTGTCATTCTCGGTCGCCACATACACTACGTTGTGAAGTCCTTGGCCCGGAATGGGGACACTGGAAACATAGAGCGGCTGCGCATAGATTTGGCCGTCCACAGCGTAGGTGAACAGCTTTCCAAATTGCTTCTTGTTGACGTTCTGCGGGGTGAGAATGGTTTCGTTCAGGTATTGACCGGTTCGCTGGTTATCATTGTGCCAAGTCAGCACCCCGGAGTAGGTTTGTGCCCATGCGGCTGCGGGAACCAGACTCATCAGGGCTGACGCGACCAGACCGGCCAAAACCGTCAGTCCGATTCCGCGCATTTTTTCGCTCATGCTTCACCTCAGTATGATGGGAATTCGCAGTCCCGTGCTTGAGAACGCGGGGCACTGCTTAAGGACACAATCCCCCGAAGGTTCCGAACCGCCTACAGGGCTGCGGCCGCGGTGATGGGACAACTTCGGAGGCTCTCTTGAATGCAGTGCAGTCCGAGCATAATTTCTGTGCGCCGCCCTGTCAAGAACCTCCCTGTCCATTATCTAGTCAGTTATACAAGCGTCCTGCCGTTGGCAAACCCACGGTGCAAAATTTCCGCGGTGCCAATTTGCCAATCAGTATCCCGCCGGCACGGCGATCCTGCCGCATTCGCCATTGATATTGAGACCGAAAATGTTCCGGCTTTTCTCGTGAAACGAATTTCACGTTTGCATCCGCGCTTCCATTTCCCACCATTTCTTAGCTGGCTCACGCTACAATTGTTGGAAATAATCGTGGAAAGCAACCATGACCTCAAGGCTTGCTCCAAAACGCGAAGTTCTCATTGTATCCGCGGCCATCCTGGCCTATACGCTTCTTGCGGTGGAGTTGGCGCGAGTGCGCCCGCCTGATCATGACGAGGGCGATTTTGGCAATGCCGCAGTGCTCTTTGAAAACCAGCACATTCTGGGAATGCCGATGTATGGCCATAGCTGGCTCCCGGAAATCGGCAATCACCTGTATATTACTCCTCCCTTGTATTTCGTCGGACTTTCAGTTTGGTTTCGGATTTGGGGCGTTGGTCTGATCACGATGAGGTTATTCTCAGTCTTCTGGGGAGCCATTGCGCTCCTCGCGTGGTACCTGGCTGTCCGCGCCATGACGAAAGACCCGGTAATGGCCCTCCTCAGCCTGATCTTGATCGGCCTGAATTACGACTACCTCAACCTGACGTCCGCTCGCTACGACGTCATGTGCGCCTCGCTCAGCGCGGCGGGGCTTGCTGCATATGGGTTGTTGCGCGAGAGGCACTTCGATCTAGCTCTGCTCCTCCTGTC
>JBOGKI010000278.1:0-6493 GCA_050745605.1 Terriglobia bacterium
GCATAATCCCGCGCGGAGCGGTCCACGAGCAGTTCCTGGATCATCCGTTCCCGGTCGCGCTCATCTTTCCATATCCCGGTTTGCCCGGCGGTGAATCCCACCATCTCCTCCCGCCGGCGCCCGGTCATGCGCAAGAAGCTGTCATTGACATTGAGGAAGCGGCCGTCTTCGATCCGGCTCAGCCACATCGCCGCAGGACTGGCGTGGAAGGCTTTGGAGAAAAGTTCCTCACTGCGCTCCAGGGCGCTCTCCGCCTGCCGGCGCTCGGTAACGTCCACCATCACCCCGCGCAGGCGCACCACGCGGCCGACTTCATCGGTGACCGCGCGGATGATGTTGCTCAGCCAGACTTCACGGCCCTTTGACGTCAGGGCGCGAAACTCGGTGCTTTGGTCGATGCCCTCGCGCAGAGCTTTCAGAAATGCTTCCCGGAAGGTCTTGCGGTCTGCCGGATGGACGCAGGGAACGCCAAATTCGGGGCCATCCGTCCAGCGTGAAATGGGATGGCCTAGGAGTTCTTCGGCGCGCTGGCTGACGAACGTGAAGCGGCAGGTTTCCGCATTAAGCTCCCACACGATGGCGTCAACACTTTGCACGATGTCTCTCAAGCGGCGCTCCGAGGATTCAACCGCCGCCCGTAGCCTCTCACTCTCCGTGAGGTCTTCTATGGCCAGGATGGAGCGAGGTTCGCCCATGGGACTTCCCATGAGTTTCAGAGTCAGCTTCGCGCAGTGGAAGTCCGGCTGGCCCGCCACCGCAACACTCGCCAGCATGGGACCGGAGGAAAGCGCCACCCAGAGTGTCCCATCGAAGGTCAACGGCGATGCCTCGAACCTCAGGATGCTTTCGACGCTGCGGCCTTCCACTTTTTCCCGCTCCAGCGTAAATGTTTTGAGAAAAGAGTCGTTGGCGGTCAGAATCTTTTTCTCGTCCGAAAGCACCAGGATTCCGGCGGGAATGCTTTCGGCGATCTCCTGGGCGTATTCCTTGAGCTTCACAATGGAATGCTGCCGGTCCATCAACTCGCGGACGGTTTTGCCATGCTGCCGGCGCCAGTAGAGGAATAGCAAGGCGGCCAGGAACATCATTCCTGCCAGGAGGCGCAGGTCCACGGCGTTCGCGTCCACTGCCGCCTGCCGGAACGGAACATGATCCAGCGTCGGGCGAAGCCCCCGATGGCTGATGGCGATGGCGGTGGCGGCGAAGACCGGCGCGCGCCCGGGCTGCGCTTGGATGGTCTCCTGGGAATTCTGCGGGGTCAGAAAGGGGCCGTGCAGACCGGAGGGGTTAACCGAAGACGGGAAGAGTTGCAAGGGGCTGATAACGAAGAGGCTCAATACCAGCGCTCCAGCGCCGCAGTGCCGGAGGACGCCGGCGGCCCTGGAACAAACTCGCCAAAAGCTTCGGTTACCGCGATGGATGGGATTCACTGTGATCAATCAGGTTCGGCCATGATGAGAGCTTGCCCGCAGCGTGTTCCTTGGCAGGGACGGCGCTGAGGGCAGGATGAAGATCAGAACGTCCACGACCGCTGGCGCGTTGCTGGTTCACTTCCCGGCGAATTTCTTCCCAAACGGTTTCGGGAACGGCAAGGAAGGCCCGAACCACTTCTGGGTCAAACTGCCGGCCGCTTTCCCGGATGATTTCCGCCCGGGCCACATCGAACGGCAGCGCCTTGCGGTAGGGGCGGTCCGTGGTCATCGCATCCAAGGTGTCCGCCACCGAGAAGATGCGTGCTGCCAGGGGAATCCCATAGCCTTTCAGGCCGCGAGGATAACCGGCGCCATCGAAGCGTTCGTGATGGCACAACACCACCGGCATCGCCCCCTTCAGGTAAGCCAGATGGCTGATCAATCGGAAGCCCACCATGACGTGCTGCCGCATCATCGCGGTCTCCGCATCCGTCAGACGGCCGGGCTTAAGCAGAATCTGGTCCGGGACGCCAATCTTGCCGATGTCGTGCAGATAGGCCCCCCGTACTAAGTCCCGGATTTTCCCTTCAGGATATTGACTGGCGCGTGCAATTTGCGAGGCGTAGAGGCAGACGCGCTCCGTGTGACCCGCCGTCTCATCATCCCGGAAGTCCAGCGCCGCGCCCAGCGTGGCGAGCGTTTGATCGTGAATTTCCTGAATTTGGCGGAAGGCTTTCTTGAGTTGGCCACTGCGCTTGATAACCAAATGGTTCAGCCGCGATTCGTCATGGCGGAATTGGATTTCCTTGCGCTTGTCGTCTTGCGCTTTGCCAACGCTGGCGATCAGCGCCTTCAATTGAAGCGGCTTCACCAGGTAGTCGGTGGCGCCCTGTTTCATGGCTGCCACGCCCACCCGCACGTCGCATTCCCCCGTCGCCATCAGAAAGGCTGATTCCGGACTCTCCTTCTGGCCCTGCTCCAGCAAAGCCATGCCCGAGATTCCCGGCATGTAGAGGTCGGTGATCACGACATCGAATTTTTCGCGGCGCAGCACGTTCAAGGCTTCCTCTCCGCTTAAGCACGTCTCGCACGCGTAGCCTTCACGCTCCAACGCCTGGTTGATGAGCCCGCAGACGCTGGGCTCGTCGTCAACTACTAGGACGCGACCTCGGATTTTTTCCGGTTCCATAGAACTCCTGCCAACCCGAAACTGAGTTTGACGGCCATCGGAGACACCCAACGCCGGTGGCCATCCTGCCACTTGTTCCCCCCGCAACCCTTCATCGGCTGATTGACGCGGAAAGTTTAAGAGGTGCTTGTCAATCCTTCGAGAGCGGTGCAGCGTGGCCTGACGCCTGGTAATAGTTCAGTTTCGTTTTGTAGCGGTGTCCCCACCGCCGTCATTAGATTGTAAGCAGCTTCGGCGCTGAGAGCCTGCCCTGAACGAAGTGAAGGGACAGCCCCGCTACGGCAAACTGTACCACTACCCGACGCCTCAGCCTCTTGACAAGGCCCCTCGTGTTGTATTACTATTAAGTTAACCCCTCGTAGCGCCCCTCTTGATTTTGGGGACGCATTTCCGGTCGTTCGCTGTGGCCGACGCGCCAAAACGGCAAGGAGAGTTCTTATGCCTGGGGACCCAAAACCGCTCGAAACAAGCGTGGCCGTAGCTGGCGCAATCCTCCGCTTTTTGCGCGGAATCGAAGCCAGCAGCGCCAGCCCGCGTCTTTCGGTTCTTCGGTCTCTCACCGCTCCCGGCGCAGAACGCCCGGACGAGGCGAGTTGACCGAGAAGGTTGATAGAAAAAAGGATTGTTTAAACAAACCCATAAGTTACTGATAACAATAGGAAACTCGAGGAACAAACCCATTCAAACCCAAAACAAAGCCAAGAAATAAACAGTCAACTCGTTTACTATCAATAAGTTGAATCGACTTTAGAACAAAGCCAATCAAGTCATTAAGGGTCAATGGGTTATAGGGTAAGAGGCATGACGTTTGATGGTCTGAGCAATCAAGATGCCAAACTAGCAGACCCTCAAATTTAGTTCAACTGGCGTGTTATCAGTAAATTACGATCATTTCAGAGAAAACCACCAGAATCGCGATGCAACAGACATCCCATAAAATGATGATGGTAAGCGGGTTAAGTCAAATCATCTGGCCCAGTTTCAGGGGACGTCGCCGTAGCGCCACCGTCCCGGCGGCATCTGCCGGCAAAGCTTGCCCTGAGCGAAGCGAAGGGATGCCGGCGTTACGGGAGCGGCAATGGTCCACTTATTCCTTGGACGCTACACCCGGCATCGTGCGGAACGTAGCGGCGGGCTTCAGCCCGGCACTCGAAAAGCAAGAACCGGGCCCGACAAGGGACGACCAAAACCCGTGCCCGGCTGAAGCCGGACTATGCGCGCCGACGCAACCCCTACATCTGGTGTTCTCGACAGCATTCTCCCCATCGGGTTGTGTTTTTTTCTGGACAAATCCAACCTCCCGTGCTAGGCTGACCGTGAAGCTGGAAGAGTTTCTCGCGTCAGCGTCATTGTTGTGCGCCAGCACGAATGACTGGTCCAAAGCGAGCAGGCAACGCATTGCCAAGTCCCGGCCTCCGAACATTCGGGGCGCCGTCCCGGCTGTTTCTCCCGCACACGCTCTCCAAATACGATCACCTTTCCGTGTGGTTTCAGGGAGGTCGATGCGTGTTCGTCTGGCCCCGCTGGTCATGCCATCCCGGCAGGAGGATTGGGAATTGTTCAAGCTAAAGCGAGTTGAGTTGCTGGGCTTCAAATCCTTCGCAGACCGCACGCGCCTGGAATTCGGCATGGGCACGGCGGCGATTGTCGGTCCCAATGGATGCGGCAAGTCGAATCTGTCGGACGCCATCAGTTGGGTGCTGGGCGAGCAGAGCGCTCGAATGCTGCGCGGCGATCGCATGGCAGACGTGATCTTCAACGGCAGCGGCAAGCGGCCTCCAACCAGTATGTCCGAAGTCAGCATGACCCTGGCGCAGGCAGAAAGTACCGAAGCTCAACCCGGCGGAGCCGAAGCGGCGGGATCGAACGGACATGCGAAAGCCGGCGATTCTTCCCAAGAGGACATCGTAGTCACGCGTCGGCTCTTCCGCTCCGGCGAGAGCGAATATCGGCTGAACGGCCGGATTTGCCGCTTGCGTGATATTCAAGACCTGTTTATGGGCACCGGCCTTGGCCCCGAGTCCTACGCCATCATTGAACAAGGCCGTATTGGGCAAATTCTGAGTTCCAAGCCGTCGGACCGCAGGTCGATCATCGAAGAGGCCGCCGGAATCTCCAAATTCAAATCCCGCAAGCGCCTGGCAGAGGCCAAGCTCGAATCCTCGCGGCAAAACCTGGCGCGAATTTCCGACATCCTGGAAGAAGTCTCAAAGCAAGTCAACTCGCTGAAGCGGCAGGCATCGAAGGCCGAGCGATACCATCAATTGCATGGAGAATATCGCGCCCAGCAGCGCGTGGTGCTGGCTTCCCAACTGGTCCAGATGCAAGCCGGGCATGAACGGCTGACGGCGGAGCACGCCGCGCTCCAACAGGAATGCGCGGCGAGCGCGATGCGCCTCGAAGAGATTGAGCGCGAGGCCCGCGACCTGGCGGGACGGCACGAAGGTCTTGAGGAACGGTTGAAGCAGGCGCGGGAAAGACTGGCGCGCGGCGAGCTTGAAATGGAACGGCTGCGCTCTCGCATCGAACAGGGGCGGCGCGAAGCAGCGAGCCTCGAAAAGCGCGCTGTGGAGACGAACCTCGAACGCGAGCAGCTGCGAACACGCCTCGGTTCGCTAGATCAGGAGATCGCGGAGCGCGAGAAGCGAATGGACGAGATTGGCCAGGAATTGACCGCCGCTCAGGAAGCCGTATCTCTCGCAGCCAGCCGGCAGTCGGAAACCGCAAACGCTCTTGCCGAGGCGGAAACGCAAGTGGAATCGCTCCGCGAGGCGGTGCTGGTGGCGGTGAGCCGCGCCGCCGAGCTGCGGAACCAACTGGTGCAGGCTGAGGAATCCGGGTTTGCCATTGACCGTCAACTGGCTCGCGCCAGAACAGAGCGCCAGACGGCGGGGGCGGACCAGGAGCGCTTGGCCGCTGAACTCGGCCAATTCGAGCGCGAGCATCAGAGCCATTCGAGCGCCTTCACGCAACTTTCCCAGTCGGCGGCCGAGCTGGCGTCGATGCTTGAAACCGGCCGAAGCGAGGAATCGAACTGCCGCCACAAACTTGAGGGCCTGCGTGAGCAGTATTCGAAGGCGTCCGCCCGAAAGCAGGCGCTGGAGGAGTCTCTGGCCCGGCACGCCTACTCCACGGACAGCGTGCGGAAGTTGCTTTCCGGAGAGCACCAGGCAAACGGGAAGGAGAATGGCTTCCATCCGCTGGGGCTGCTCGCGGATTTTGTTGAAGTCACGGCCGGCTACGAAGAAATGGTGGAGGAGTTTCTGCGGACGGAGCTGGATTCGGTCGTGGTGGAAGGTCACGAAGAGGCGCGACATGGTATCGCTCTTGTCGAGAGCGAGGGGAGCGGACGAACCGCCTTTTTTGTTCAGAAGTTTCCGGCCAACGGCAACGGCCACGCGCATCACGATGCGGAGGATACCGCGAGGCCGGCAGGGGTGACGGCTTCGCTTCAGGAACTGGTGCGATTCGAGCCCAAGCTAGGACTGGACGGCGACCTGGCCTTCCCGGCCCTGGCTTCTACCTACGTGGTCGAGGACCGACAGGTTGCCGAAAAGCTGGCCGAAGCGTATCCTCTCTGCCACTTCCTCACGCGGAACGGCGAACACTACCATCATCGGATGGTTTCCGGCGGCAAGAAGGCCAGCGCCGGTCCGCTCGCGCTTCGCCGGGACTTCCGGGAACTCGAGCACCGGACCACCGATCTCCACGCGGGCGTGAACCAAGCGGAAGCGGAGTGGGCCACTCTGAAGGAAAGCGTCCAGCGAAACGAAGAAGAGTTGGCGCGGCTGAGCACGGCCCGGCAGGATGCGGAGAAGCAATCGCTGGTCGCCAACGAAAAGCTGCGCCAGACACGAAGGGTTTTTGATTCGATGGTCTCGCGCCTTAAGAC
>JBOGKI010000279.1:0-6491 GCA_050745605.1 Terriglobia bacterium
ACATCGTTTGCGGCGCTCATAGAGCGCCACTACAGCAAATTGAGTCACCATGCCGACATGAAATGCCTTGACTATCGATTTACATTCTGTTAATATTGAATGTTACGTAGTCCATCAGGCCGATCCTCTCCGGCCGTAATTCCCCCCTCGCACGGCACCAAGGAATCACGCGATGTTATTGTGCCGGCTCAGTCCGGTCCGTATCCACGGCACACCCTTCTCCGGCAGGGATGGTGCCGGGCCTTTTCGATCCTGCGGCGCGCCTTCTTTCCAGAGAGCAGAGGAGCGCGGCGGGCTTCTGCCCCACTATCTCTCGTGTCAGGAGGATGGACAAAAGGCCGCAAATCTACACAAATGGCTCCGCTAACTGCTTGAAAAATAAAGCCAACGAAAACGCCAAAGCGCGAAAAAAAAGAGATGTTATTTTTGCAAAACGAAGCGGAGATGTTATTGAAAACAAAGGATCGGCATTCAAAAAACGCCCGAAACGAACCGGAAAACAGCACTTTTAGTGCACAAATTGAATCATGCAACTGATTGAAAACAACTGATGGCGAACTTGGCTCCGAAAAACGAACCGGAAGGGGAAGTCACAGCCAGCCTTTTTTTGCTTTGGCGGGACGTATATAGTGGGTCTCTGCCTGTGGCGTTTCCGTGGAACGAAGCGACACGCGGCGGGACCCGGGCAACAGGTTCGAGCTACTTGCTTCGCCCCGTCAAATCAGAGACTGAAAGCTTTAGGATACCCGTTAGAAGAGGTTCGCATGTTCAAGGCGGCCCTCCTCCCGGAGTAGCGCCTCGGAAATGACTGGACGGTGCGAAGCTGTGGTAATCACGATGGATTTGTCTTTCAATTCGCCCTGGGCTCTGCATTTGCCCGGGGAAAGGCCACGGCGAGAAAGACACTCGCCGTGGCTACCCGCTCAGCGTGCCGTTCGCGATGTCGGCGGCGAGTTATCGCGCCAATTCCTGTTCCATGAGTGGCAGCACGGGCCGCAGGTGGAGCTCGCGCTGCAGCCACGCGTCGCGGTCACGCCGGGCGGGCAAGCAATTCAGCTCGTGACCGGTGTCATACCACTTCTGCTGCTTCGGTTCACTTGCAGCACGGTAGTATTCTTCCGCAAATTTCTTTGAGATGAACAAATCGCGCTCCGCAAACTGCATGAAGATGGCGGAGGGAGCGGCGTGGCTGATGTAATGAATGGGATCGGTTGGAGAGACCTCGTCAATGTAGTGCTGGATTTGAGCTTTTGTAAACTGCGACGTGGCCTGCCGGATGGCATCGTCCAGGAGCATAGCGCCGCTCGGCGTGAAGTCCGTATTGGTCGGCAAGCCCGCCATGAGGACGAAGGCCTTGATGCGATGATCGACGCCGGCCAGCACTCCGCCCCAGGTGGCGCCGTAGCTGTGTCCGACGTAGGCAATGCGCTTGGGGTCCACGTCCGCTCTGGCCAGGAGCACATCCACGGCCCGCTCCAGATCGACGACCGTCTGGATGTACACGTCGTGGTCGATTTCCGGTTTGGCGTAGTTACCTTCGCCGGTTTGCTTCCAGGGTTCGGGCCGGACCCAAGGCGCATCCACGAGGATTGACACGGCTCCCGCCCGCGCCAGCAGGGTGGCTTCCGGAAGGAACTCTGCTTTGTTTCCAAGTCCCCAATGTTGGAAAACAATCCCGGCGAACGGGCCTTTTCCCTGCGGTACGATTAGCAAGGCCGTCACCCGTCCGCGCTTCGGGCTGGCGTATGTGATTTCATGAATCGCAGCGCCGGGAACCGCCAATGCGCGGCTTTGTTGAACGTCGAGGGGAGCGCCGCGATTGTAACTGAAGAGACGAACCAGTTGGTTGAAGGGCGGAACGCTGGCGTGGCCCATTGTCAGAGGACACGCCAGCAGCAATGCAAAGAGCGTTAAGAAGGCCGCCTTGACTGAAGCCGACGCCAGGGGTTGCCTTTGCCGCGAGGATAGCGCTTCGCTCTCATTATTTTCCATCTTGACGCTCCCTGGAATCTCTAATGAACCCCGGCCTAAAATCTGTAGGCTTCCTCCCTTTGCCCGTTGCTTCGGGCCTCAAGATTATAGCTGCGATAACGAAGTTTTATACGTTCGCAAAGCGGGGGTCTGGCGCGAAATCGTGGTGAGAGCCAAAACCTTGACTTCAACTTGAAGGGAAGCCTAGAGTTAAAATTTGCCAGGTCTGGAGCAGGTAGCAGCTAATGCAGAGTATGCGCCGTTGAAACTCTGCGGTTCTTGGTCTGGGCGCCGGTGAAAAGCCGCAGGGTTTCTGGAAAGCTAAACTCTGCGCTACCTCGATCTGATGGCGCGCCGAGATTATGCAGCAGCAGACGGATACCATCCTCGATGCAATCCTGGTGGCGCGGAAGGAGCGGATCCGCGTGTCGAAAGAAGCCGTCTCATTTGCCAACCTGGAAAACGCGGCGTTGCAGCGAAAAGACGTGCGAGATTTTGCCGCAGCGCTTGCAAAGCCCGGCTTGCAAGTGATCGCCGAACTTAAGAAGGCTTCGCCGTCCCGGGGTTTGCTGCGTGAGGACTACCGGGCGAGGGAAATTGCCAGTTCCTACCAGACGGCGGGCGCGGCCGCAGTTTCGATCTTGACGGAACCCGATTTCTTCCTGGGTTCTCTCGATGATTTGCAAGCGGTCAGACAGACCGTGGCTTTGCCCTGCCTGCGGAAGGATTTCATCGTTGACTCTTATCAAGTGGTGGAATCGGCGGCGGCGGGCGCAGATGCGCTGCTGCTGATTGCGGCTGCGCTTTCTGATGAAGCGTTGGAGGAGTTCACGCGCCTTGCCGAGTCATTCCGAATGGTGGCGCTGGTAGAAGTTCACACCGAGGCGGAGCTTGATCGAGCCCTGGCGGCGGGCGCCAAGATGATCGGCGTGAATAACCGCGATCTGCGGACCTTCGAAGTAAAGCTTGAAACGTCACTTCGCCTGCGGAAGAAGATTCCCTCCAGATGTGTAGCCGTAAGCGAAAGCGGCATTCGATCCGCCGATGACCTCAGCCGCCTCGGAGACGCGGGATTCGATGCGGTGCTCATTGGCGAGCATTTAATGCTTGCCGTCGATCCCGGCCAGGAGCTCGCAGCTTTTATGAGGCACGTCCAGCGCTGAGGCGACGGAAGATGTGAAGAACTGGTGAAAAGATCAACAGCGTCTCACGCCAAGGCGCAAAGGCTTGCAAAACAAATAAGAGAATTCCTCTTGGCCACTTGGTGTGAAGCTACTTTTATTTAGTTCTTCATAGGCCATGACCCGGGTAAAAATTTGTGGCATTCGGCGAAGTGAGGACGCAGAGCTGGCGATTGAGCTGGGCGCCTCGGCGCTGGGGTTTAACTTCTTCCCCTTTTCGAAGCGCTTTGTGGCTCCGGAGAGGGCAGCGCATCTGATCGCCAAGCTCCCGCCTTTTGTCGTGGCAGTAGGGGTTTTTGCCGATGAAACGGATGCCGGCCGCATCCGTGACTTGGCGCAAGAATCTGGCGTAACGGCCCTCCAGATTCACGGGGCTCACCCCGCCTCGCTTCAAGACTTGAGGAAAGATTTCCGGTTGATCCGGGCGGTGCAGGTCGCGTCTGAGATGGAGTACGGGATGGTCAACGAAATTGAGGCCGATGCGTTTTTGCTGGACGCCTATGATCCGGCGGTGCGGGGAGGAACCGGAAAGGTCTTCGATTGGAGCCTGGCATCTGCGGCTAAAAAATATGGCCCGGTCATTCTGGCGGGAGGGTTGAGGCCGGAGAACGTGGGCCAGGCCATCCGGCTGGTGCGGCCGTATGCGGTGGACGTGGCGAGCGGCGTCGAGGATTCGCCGGGGGTAAAGAGCCACGAGAAGCTTCGAGCCTTTTTCAGGGCCGTGCGCGAGGCCGACGCGATGCTACCAGCATAACGGGTGAGTTGTAGGTAGCGCATCAGAGTTTCGTTTCCCAGAAACTCCACCGGCTTGTTGCCTGCAACCAAATTAAGAAGCGCAGTGTGTGAAAAGCGCAAACTCTGCGCTGAGGATTGGCAACATAGGGCGATGCTCATGCAGACTCAACGCGTGGAAATTGGAACGGATCCCGATGCCAGGGGACGATTTGGCCCGTTTGGCGGGCGATTTGTTCCCGAGACCTTGATGCATCCGGTCGAGGAACTGGAGCAGGCTTACGCATCGGCTCGCCGGGATCCGGAGTTTGACCGCGAGTTCAGGCGGCTGCTTAAGGATTTCGCCGGACGTCCCACGCCTCTGTTTCACGCTCGCCGCCTGACGCAGCATCTGGGTGGGGCGCAGATTTTCTTGAAGCGCGAAGACCTGTTGCACACGGGCGCTCACAAAATCAACAACTGCATCGGCCAGGGTCTGCTGGCCGTCAGGATGGGCAAGACCCGGCTGATTGCCGAAACCGGCGCCGGGCAGCACGGCGTGGCAACTGCGACGGTGGCCGCTCTGCTGGGCCTCGAATGCGCCGTTTACATGGGCGAGGAGGATATGGCCCGCCAGTCGCCCAACGTTTTACGGATGAAGTTGCTGGGCGCGAAGGTAGAACCGGTGAGTTCGGGTAGCCGCACCCTGAAAGACGCAATCAATGAGGCGATGCGGGATTGGGTTTCGAACGTCCACAACACTCACTATTTGTTGGGTTCGGTGTTGGGTCCGCATCCCTATCCGCTGATGGTGCGGAATTTTCATCGCGTGATCGGCCAGGAGGCGCGCCGTCAAGTGCTGGAGGCCTGCGGCCAGTTGCCGGATTGTCTCCTTGCTTGCGTGGGCGGTGGAAGCAATTCGATCGGGCTGTTCTACGACTTCATTCCCGACTCCAGCGTCAAGATGGTGGGCGTTGAAGCGGGAGGCCGAGGCCTGGCGCTGGGTGAACACGCGGCGCGCTTTTCGGGAGGCCGCCCCGGCGTGCTGCATGGCACCTACACGTATGTTCTGCAAACCAGCGACGGCTTGGTGTCCACAACGCATTCGATTTCTGCGGGACTTGACTACCCCGCCGTTGGTCCCGAACACGCTTGGCTCCAAAGCCACGGCCGCGTGGAGTACGTTCGCGCATCGGATGAAGAAGCGCTGGAGGCCGCGCGGCTGCTGGCACGCTTGGAAGGAATCATCCCCGCCCTGGAATCCGCCCATGCCGTGGCGGAAGCCGTGAAACGCGCGCCGAAGATGAACCGGGAAGCCATTGTCATCATCAATCTCTCCGGCCGTGGAGACAAAGACCTGGGTATCTATCAATCGGCGGGGATTTGTTGACCGATGCCTGCCGTGGCCAAGAGTCGTATCACAGGTTGTTTTGAAAGGTTGTGCTCCGAAGGCGCAAAGGGTCTGGTGGTGTATCTGACGGCCGGCGATCCCAGCCTGGACGACACCGGCAAGCTTCTGGGCGCCATCGACCGGGGCGGCGCGGACTTGATTGAACTGGGCGTCCCGTTTTCCGACCCGCTTGCCGACGGGCCGGTCATTCAACGCGCCTCGGAAAGAGCTCTCAAAGCACGGACCACACTCACCCGGATTCTGCAGCGTCTTCCGCAATGGCGGGAGCGCGTGGCCCTGCCGATCATTCTCTTTGGCTATTACAATCCGATATTGCAATACGGTCTTGCCCGGTTCGCCCAGGATGCTTCACGAGCGGGCGCGGACGGGGCACTGGTAGTGGATCTTGCGCCGGAAGAGGCGGATTCGTACGTCGAGGCGATGCGCGCCCATCAATTGGATACCATTTTCTTGGCATCGCCCACCTCCACCGACGAACGGCTCAAGAAGATCGGCGAGGCTTCCATGGGCTTCCTTTACCTGGTTTCGCGCGAGGGGGTGACGGGTGAACGCTCCGATATTTCATCAACCTTGAGACCTATGGTGGAACGCGTGCGGAGGAATACGACGCTTCCTATTGCCGTGGGTTTTGGGATCTCGAGTCCCGCGCAGGTGCGGGAGGTGCAAAGCCTGGCCGATGCGGCCGTGGTGGGCAGCGCCGTGGTCCGCGCTATTGAGGGCCACTATCCTAGCCAGGGTGAGAAGGCCATTGAACAGTACGTTCGCTGGCTCAAGCAGGGGGTGGGAGAAAAACCCGAATGAATGACATGGCGGAATGGCGCAAGCGCATCGACGCAATAGACCTTCAGATCCTCTCCCTGCTGAACGAGCGGTCGAAATGCGCGCTCGAGTTGGGTCATCATAAGAAAATGGCAAATCTTCCGGCCTGGGCGCCAGAGCGCGAGGCGCAGATATTGCGCAACGTCGTGAGGGCCAATCGGGGTCCTTTGGAGGACAGCGCGGTTCGCCGGCTTTTTGAGCGCATCATTGACGAAGCCCGCTCGCTCGAGCGCCACGTGATGGAAGGCGGCAGCTACACGATTAAGGAGTAACACCAGATGCTGGTGGTGATGCAAGAAGGCGCAACCGAAGAGCAGATCCATGAGGTGATGAGCCGCCTGATGCAGATTGGCTTCGACATTCACCGGTCCACCGGCGTCTTGCAGACGGTGCTGGGC
>JBOGKI010000280.1:0-6464 GCA_050745605.1 Terriglobia bacterium
TTGCCATGCTGAGCCCTTCGGCTGTTATGCTGAGCGAAGCGAAGCATCCCTGTATTTGCCTCAGGGTAGACTCCACGAAGAATGCCGGTATTTCCGCTCAGGTAAAACTCCGGGAAGCATCCCCGCATTTTATTGAAAAGAAATGACAGGGATTCTTCGCTTCGCTCAGAATGACAGGCTCCGAAATTCTTTTCGGCAACCGATCAGAGCATTTGCTCGATGATGGAAGGAATTGCATCCAGCGCTTCCTGAAGCCTTTCCGGCATCTTGCCGCCGGCTTCGGCCATGTCTTTGCGCCCGCCGCCACTGCCGCCCACGATCGCCGCTGCGGCCCTGACGATCTTCCCAGCATCAAGGCGGTCCGTCAGATTTTTGCTTACGGAGGCGATCAGAGCGACATTTCCGTCTATTAGCGCCCCTAGAACAATAACGCCCAGATTCATGTGATGCTGCTGACGTACGGTGTCAAGAATGAACCGGAGGTGGTCCCGATCTACGACGTCGAGAGCTGTCGCCTGGTAGACATCAATGCCTCCGATTTTTTGGGGAGG
This sequence comes from Terriglobia bacterium, assembly GCA_050745605.1. Classification (GTDB taxonomy): domain Bacteria; phylum Acidobacteriota; class Terriglobia; order UBA7540; family UBA7540; genus CALCEB01. Next base: position 552 of record JBOGKI010000280.1, read on the forward strand.
CGAGAGTGGACGCACCGTGATCTTACGTTTTGCCATATTGCGCATCTTCTTCTCCGTTTCGCCGAGCCGCTCCGCCGCCAGCAGCAATTCGTCGGGCCGGGCCCGAAGCGTATTTCCCAGTAGCGCCAGCGTCTCGCTGGCCTTGCGCAAATAATCGAGCACACCTCCGCCGGTTATCGCTTCAATTCGCCGTGTTCCAGCCGCGACGCTCGATTCCGAAACCAGCTTGAAGAGGCCAATGTCGCCGGTGCGTCGGACGTGCGTTCCGCCACAAAGCTCTTTGGAGAACGAACCGTCGTCAATCGAGACCACGCGTACCTTATCGCCATACTTTTCGCCGAATAGCGCCATGGCGCCGGAATTGACGGCCATTTCCAAGTCCATCACTTGCGTGCGGACTTCCTCGTTCTCCAGGACGTGGCGGTTCACGAGGTCTTCAATGTCCAGCCGGTCCCGCTCGTCGAGCGGGGCGTAGTGGGAAAAGTCAAACCGCAAATGATCGGGCGCCACCAGCGACCCGGCCTGCTTCACATGAGTGCCGAGCGTCTGGCGCAGGGCGGCATGGAGCAGGTGCGTGGCCGTATGGTTACGGCGAATGGCATCGCGGCGTTCGGCATCCACCTGGGCTTTCACCTGCGTCCCCACACTCAGCGGCTCAAGCGTCAGGACTTTGTGGACAATCAGGCCGGCCACCGGACGCTGCGTGTCCAAAACCTGTGCGACTTCATGCCCGTTGCCTGAAACCAACAGCCGGCCAGTATCTCCCACCTGCCCGCCTGCTTCGGCATAAAACGGCGTGTGATCGAGGACAACTTCAACCTCTTGCCGGGGACCGACTTCCTGGACGCTCTTTCCGTCCTGAACCAACGCCACAATTCGTGGATCGTCTGAAGCGGTTTGGGTGTAGCCGTCAAAGACGGTCGGATGGCGCTCCACCAGTTCCTGATAAGCAGGCAGCGCGACTTTCCTTTCCGCACCCTTCCAGCTTGCGCGGGCACGCTCGCGCTGCTTCTGCATTTCGGCTTCGTAGCCTGCCCGATCGATCTCGATGCCTTTATCCCGTGCAACGTCTTCTATGAAGTCAGGTTGTAGCCCGTACGTGTCGTGAAGCTCAAAGACGACCTTCCCGCTAAGTACAGGGCGCTTCGAGGGCCTGGACTTCTGGACCCAATCGGCAAGATCAGACCCGTATGTGTCCCCTAGCACCGCTTGCGCGGCTTTCAAAATCTCCTGCTCGCTCCTTTGCGCCAGGGATCGCTCCGACGCGAGAGCGTCGAGCCTTCGCGCAAGCAAGGTCTCCCCCGAGGCCTGAAGGGAACCCACAAAGCTCAGGATAGTCTCAATGGTACGGAGGCTTACGGCTTCGGCAGACCTGTATTGGAGCTTGCGAAGGCCAAATTCGACCGTCCGGGAGTACCGTTCCTCCTCAATCTTGATCGCCTTCGCCACGTGCGGCGCGACTTCCACCAATTCCGGATAGGCGCTTTTCATGAGCTCCACGACGTGGCCGGACATTTCGTAAAGAAACGGCTCGTTCAGGCCCAATGTCTGGCCGTGATAGAGCGCCCGGCGCATGATAAGACGCAGCACGTAGCCTCGGCCTTCGTTTGAAGGCAGCACGCGATCGGAAATAAGGAACGTTGAAGCTCGCGCATGATCGGCGATGATGCGCAAAGAAACATCCGTCTGCGGATTCGCGCCGTACTCAACGTTTGCCAGCGCCGCGGCCTCTTCAATCAAAGGCCGGAACAGGTCGGTATCAAAATTGGAAAGCTTACCTTGCAGCACGGTGGCCAGCCGCTCAAGGCCCGCGCCGGTATCGACGCAGGGCCTTGGAAGGCGCAGAAGCTCAAACCCGGTCTCGGCGAATTGTTGCTTGGCGAACTCTTGGTCCTCGAACCCGGCGGCTGGGTTCACTTGCTTCTGAAAGCTGACGCGGTCGTACTGCATAAAAACCAGGTTCCACAGTTCCACGTAGCGGCCGCAATCGCACGGGAATGCGCAATCGGCGTGACCCAGCTCGCTCGCCGCCGGGCCCATATCGTAATGGATTTCCGAGCACGGACCGCAAGGGCCGGTATCGCCCATAGCCCAGAAGTTATCTTTCTCATCCATGCGAAAGATGCGGTCGCCGGGAACGCCCACTTTTTCCGCCCAAATCTGCTCCGCCTCGTCGTCCTCACGGAAAACGGTGATGTAGAGCTTCTCGCGTGGGATTCCGAAAACTTCCGTGATCAGTTCCCAGGCCCAGGGGATGGCTTGTTGCTTGAAGTAGTCACCAAACGAGAAATTGCCGAGCATCTCGAAAAAAGTGTGATGCCGCCCGGTGCGGCCCACCTGTTCCAGGTCGTTATGCTTGCCGCCGGCGCGGACGCACTTCTGCGAAGAACAGGCGCGCATGTAGTCGCGCTTCTCACGGCCCAGGAAAACGTCCTTGAACTGGTTCATGCCGGCGTTTGAGAAAAGCAGCGTCGGATCGTTCGCCGGGACAAGGGAGGACGAGCGCACGACGCGGTGGCCGCGGGTTTGAAAGAATTCGAGGAAACGGGATCGAATCTGGTCGGAAGTCATGGCATTGTTGGCACGGCCGGGTAGCGCAGACCTGCGTTCTTCAGGTCTGCGGGTTTTCTAGCGTCAACCTGTAAGAGCCGCGGACCTCTTATGGAGGTCCGCGCTACGCCCTTCGAGCTTCGCGGCTTTGCGTGAGGCCGTACTCTTGCGGTTCAAAGGCTCTCCTGCCAAAACGCAAGCCCACAAAAAGCCGCCAAGCGAGCGGAAACGGCCATGCCCGGCTAAAGCCGGCCTCTACGTTCACCGAGCCGGGTCTCATGTTCTCACTGACCGTAGCGGCGCGCTTTAGCGCGGCAGGTGTTGACAACGGCCATGCCCGGCTAAAGCCGGCCTCTACGTTCGCCGAGCCGCGTCTAATGTTCCGACAGGCCGTAGCCGCGCGCTTTAGCGCGGCAGATTGCAGGAGCGGCCATGCCCGGCTGAAGCCGGCCTCTACGTTGCGCTCGACCCTACGCCGGATCCACGTCCCCGGCGGTGCTCTTCAATTCGGGCCGGGCGCGCACCGTTTTCATAATAGCATCGAAGGGAAATCCGAGCCGCATCAAGCTCTGACACAGCGAGGAGATTTTGCGGGTGGTGATGGGCGGGCGGATGGAGCGCAGTTTCCTCTCGAGGGCTCGTTCGAGCAATTGCTGCTCATTCACGTCTTCATAGGCCTGATCCAGGGCTGCATCGATAGCGCGGTAATCGACAAGCTTCGCTTGTAACTCATGCTTCACGCGCCGGCGGCCGAAAGTGCGGTTTCTGGTGAGAGAAGAGGCGAATTGCGAGGCGAATTTACGGTCGTCGAGATAGCCGAGCTGGCGCAGGCGGGCGAGGACCGGATCGAGGTCGGCGTCCTTGCCGAGCTTTCTCTGGAGAGCGCGGCGAAGCTCGGCAACGGAATAGGAGCGGCGAGCGAGAAGGCGAATGGCGGCGGAAAACGGATCGAGTGGGGACGACTTACTTTTCGAGGATATGCTCTGCCCTTCCCGCACGTTCCATCTCCTCCCGCGCCACTTCCGAGGTGGACCGGATTCCCTGGACACGCAGCCTCAGCTCGTCCGAGTTCGACGCCTGGATGGTTGCTTCCTCGAGGGTAATCAGCCTTTGTTCGTATAGATTATAAAGCGACTGGTCAAAAGTCTGCATGCCGTACTGCGAAGTTCCCGCAGCAATGGCCTCACGGATCAGGCGGGTTTTTTCCGCATTGACGATGCACTCCCGGATGTACTGGGTGGTGATGAGCACTTCCACCGCCGGCACGCGGCCCTCTCCGTCCGCCCTCTTGACCAGGCGCTGGGAGATGATGCCGCGCAGGGTGCTGGCCAATTGCAGACGCAGTTGTTTTTGGTAGCGCGGAGCGAAGCTGGAAATGATGCGTTGAATGGTTTCGGTGGCGTCCAGCGTATGCAGTGTGGAGAAGACCAGGTGGCCGGTTTCCGCGGCCACCATCGCCGTCTCCATGGTTTCGTTATCCCGCATTTCGCCAACCATGATGACGTCGGGATCCTGCCGCAAAGCGGACCGCAACGCCGCGCCGAAGCTGGGAGTGTCCACGCCGATCTCGCGCTGGTTCACAAAGCCCCTCTTATCGCGGTGGAGAAACTCGATGGGGTCCTCGATGGTGATGATGTGATCAGCGCGGCTGGAATTGATGCGGTCCAGCATGGCCGCCAAGGTGGTGGATTTGCCGCTGCCGGTCACGCCCGTCACCAGCACCATGCCGCGCCGTTCGTCGGAGAGGCGCTCAATAATCTTGGGAAGATGCAGTTCCTCGAGGGTGTGGAGGAGAGGCTGGATGGTCCTGAAAGCCATGCCCACTTGCCCGCGTTGTTGGAAGATGTTGACGCGGAAGCGGCCGACCCCGGAAGCGCCATAACTCATGTCCAACTCGGCTTTTTCCTTAAACTTCTGCTTCTGCCGGTTGGTCATGATGCTGAAAGCCATTTCCAGCATCAGTTCCGGAGTAATCCTGGGGAATTCGGTGAGCGGCTGAAGGTCCCCGCCAATGCGCAGATGCGGGAAATTCCCAACCTTCAAATGAAGGTCGGAGGCATCCCTTTCGAAAGCTTTGCGAAGGAGGTCTTCGATCATATTCGAATGAGAGATCAATCTGCTAGGCTGCGGGAATTTTCAAAGCTATAATCCCCGGCTAAAGCCGGCCTCTGGGTTACGCCAGCCAGGCTCCAAGTTCACACGGACCGTAGCGGCGCGCTTTAGCGCGGCAGGTCGCAGGAGCGGCCAGCCCGGCTAAAGCCGGCCTCTGGGTTACGCCCGTCACTACCGGGCGGCGCTCACCGGCTGGTTGCAATACGTCAGCCAGCCATACTTATCCTCGGCCTTGCCCTCAGCGACGGCCAGGAATCTTTCTTGCAGTTGCAGGGTGATGGGGCCAGGCTGACCCGTGCTGACCGGGATGCGATCCACGGAGCGGATGGGCGTGACCTCAGCCGCCGTTCCGGCAAAGAAGACTTCATCCGCAATGTAAAGCATTTCGCGTGGGATGGCCTCCTCAATCACCGGGATGCCCATCTCTTGACCCAGGGTGATGATGGAGTCGCGGGTGATACCGGGCAGAACGGATGAGGCCAGGGGCGGGGTGTAAAGCTTCTCGCCACGAACCACAAAGATATTTTCGCCGCTGCCCTCGCTGACGGTTCCATGGTCGTCCAGGGCAATGCCCTCAGAAAAGCCGTTGCCCGCCGCTTCCATGCGGATCAATTGGGAGTTCATGTAATTGGCGGCCGCCTTGGCCATGGCGGGCAGGGTGTTCGGAGAAATCCGGTTCCAGGACGAGATGCATACATCGATGCCCCGGGTGAATGCTTCATCACCCAGATATTTTCCCCACCTCAGTTCCAGGATGTAGACTTCGATGGGATTTTTCACGGGATCCACCCGAAGCTCACCATAGCCGCGAAACACCAGGGGACGGATGTAGGCGTGAGTGGCTTGATTCTCCCGCGTGAGCTCAATCATGGCCTGTTCCAACTGCTCACGGCTATAAGCGGGCTCCATCCGGTAAATCTTGCAGGAATTCATCAGGCGGTCGGTGTGATCCCCGAGCCTGAAGATGGCGGGTCCGGTGGGTGTTTCATAGCAACGGATCCCTTCAAAAATGCAGGAGCCGTAGCTCAGCACATGGGATGCAACGTGGATGGTTGCTTCATTCCACGGAATAATTTTCCCGTTGTGCCAGATTTTCTCATAGTTGTTCATCGGCATGCTCAGTTCTCCGAACGCTGCGACGATACCAGGGCGAGCTTGCCGGCTCGATCCCCGACGACTTTAACATTGGGATTATAACATGCAGGGCAAGCTGTGGTAGTCGTGCCGTTTGCTGTAGCGGCGGTCTATGAC
>JBOGKI010000281.1:0-6429 GCA_050745605.1 Terriglobia bacterium
CCGCAACCTCACACTGAACATCGGATTACGTTATGAATACAACGGCTTGCCCATCGATCAAGGCAACGGGTTTTCAAACTTCGATTTCAAGAGCGGCCAGATCATGGTGGCGGGGAACAACGCGGTGACGCTCGAAAGCTTTAATCCGGCCACCGGGAAATTCGTCCCCACCGGCGCCGCCAGCCTGGGAAGCAAAGTCTCCAACCAGTCGTTGCAATACCGCGACGTGCACGACTTTGCCCCTCGCCTGGGCTTCGCCTGGCAACCTTCGGATGATTCCCACTGGGTCATGCGCGGCGGATACGGCCTCTATTACAACCAGACGTTCGGCGACGTCTATTTCCAGAAAGTCGCCAATCCACCCTTCGTTCAGATTACCGCCGGCAACATCAGCGGCGCGCTTCCTGCCATTGCCGCTGGATCGATTCCGTTGGGCTCAGGGGCGCTGATCTCTCAGGCGTTGGTTGGAATCTCCGCTCCCGTCTACCCCATCATCAGCCCGTTCCAGATCAACTTCCAGAACGCCATGATTCAGGAGTGGAGCTTCGACGTGCAGCGGGAGTTGGGAACCAATTGGCTGATGGACCTGGGCTACGTGGGTACCCGGGGTCTGTTCCTACCGCAACTGGCCGACCCCAATCAGCCCGTTCCGAACCCTGCCACCCAAACCGCCAACCGGCCCTACCCTTACCTTTCCGGCTTCTCCTACACCGAGTCCTCGGGCGCATCGCTCTACAATGCGCTGCAATTCAAGGTGGAGCATCACTATTCGCGTGGCCTTTCGCTGCTCGCCTCCTATGTCTATTCCAAGTCCATGGATTTCAGCTCCGGGCCATTTCCAACGTTCAGTGACACCAATTTCCCTCAGAATTCACGGGATATCGCCGCGGAGCACGCGCTTTCGGATTTCAATGTACCGCGGCGCTTTGCTCTGGGTTACGTCTATGACTTGCCGTTCGGAGCGAAGCTTTGGCGATCGGATAACGATAAGGCGAACTACCTGATCAAGGATTGGGAGGTGGCTGGGACCACCACCATCCAGTCGGGAATGCCCTTCACGCCGCAAATCAGTGGCGATATAAGCGGTGCGGATGAAGAAGCCGTTACCGGGACCGGTAATCCAACCGACCGCCCAAACCTGACCGGCCAGCCGTTTTATCCTGCTCACCAGAATCCTTCCCAATGGATGTCGGCCCTGGCTTTCAGCGCCCCCGCGCCGTTCACTTTTGGAGATGCCGGAAGAAACATCCTGACAGGTCCGGGGTTTGACAGTTGGGATATGGCCCTTATCCGTCGATTCCGCGTGGGCGAATCAAAAAGCCTGGAATTCCGGGCGGAAATGTTCAACCTCTTCAATGACCCGGCATTTCAGGTTCCACAACGGGATACGGCTTCAGCCAGCTTTGGACAAATTTTCAATACTCTGGAACCGATTGCCGGACTGGCTTCGGGCAGCCCCGGAGACCCGCGGGAGATGCAGTTTGCGCTGAAGTTTATTTGGTAGTGTGAGGATGCAGCCTTCCTGATTGCGTGGGTACCTCTCATCAGGACTCGGAGCGGTGGACAACAAACAGCCCCGCGCCAGGACGGCAAGGCGCCGAGCGCCTTCTCACTTCCCAGTGTCGCGTTAGGAAAATTCGATGGCTCATTCGACGGTATCCCTTGATAGTAGCGTCTGGCTTTATGCCCGGCATGAACCCCTAAAGGGCGCCGCTACGATCCCCGCAGCCCAATAGGTATGTGGCCAATCCCGGCTCGCGTGTCGCGTCGAGGCTGGCTTTCCGGGCAGAGTAATGATCATCATCGATGGCACTGGAGGTCAAGGCATTTTCCGAACGCAATGCCAGGCTGCTTTCCGTTGTCGCTGCGGGCCTTGATCCGATGCGGACGGCCCTGGGGCTTTGCGCAATTTGGTCCCGAACATGCTCTGCCCGCCCATTGCGTAATGAGCCAGTTCAGTTTCCAATATCCCCCATTCGCTGTTTTCCGTTTTTGGGTTGCAAAACGTATTGATAATCATGTAGTTTAGCAGGCTAGGGCAGAGGTTATCTTGCCTCACCAGGGAGGGGAATGAAGCACCAGGAGGGTTTGTGTTTTTTCGAGTTCAAGTCTCGCTTCTCAAAGATAGCTGGCTCGGCTGGGGTTTGCCGATTTTCCGCTTGAACGATTCCGCCGGGGCTTGAACCATTTGCTTGAGTCTGACTCTGAAAATCCTGCAAAAGCGAGGTGAGCCATGAGCACGTCTCCGTTGACCAAGGCGCCGCATGACGCCGGATTGGTGCAAATACTTCCTAACAACGAGGAGCTGATCCGGCAGCGGTTGGAAGACGAACGCCGTAAGTTAGAGAAGGAGGCCGGGCTGGCGGGCCGTTCCACGCAAAAATTCCGGAAGCCCGTCGAGCGCCCCTTCATTCGGTCGGAGCGCGATCATACCACCATCCTTTTTGGTGGTCTTACGTGGAAGCACGAAAAGCTGATCCACGGCGCGCTTGAAAGTCTCGGCTATAAGTGTGAGGCGCTCCCCGTACCCAATAAGAAGGCCTTTCAGCTTGGCAAAGAGTACGGCAACAACGGCCAGTGCAATCCCACTTATTTTACGGTGGGCAACCTCGTTGAATATCTGCAACACCTCGAAGAAAAGGGCCTGAACAAGCAGGAGATTGCGGAGCGCTATGTATTCTTCACGGCGGGTGCTTGCGGTCCATGCCGTTTTGGAATGTACGAAGCCGAATACCGGCTCGCTCTGCGTAATTCCGGCTTCGACGGCTTCCGAGTTCTGCTGTTCCAACAGGGCGGAGGACTCGATCAGGCGGAGGCGGCGGCCGGTCTGGAAATGAACCTGGATTTCTTCCTCGGCATTCTGAACGCGCTCAATATCGGCGACATTGTGAATGACGTGGCGTACCAGATTCGCCCCTTTGAAGTGAACGCCGGGGAGACGGACCGGGTTCTGGATGAATGTCTAGACCTGCTGCAGGAAGTGATGCGGCGGAAGCAACCGTGGACGCTTGAAGGGAGGCTCGGGTCGCTGCTGAAGAAGACATCTTTTTCCGGCACGGCGGAGTTCCTCGGCAAGTTCCTGAACCAGCTTTACGGTGATGATTATGTGGCCGCCTTGCACGAGGTGCGGGACCGGTTCAACGCCATCCCCATTGACCGTACCCGCGTGAAGCCCATCGTCAAAATCACCGGTGAATTCTGGGCGCAGACCACCGAAGGCGACGGGAACTTCAACATGTTCAAGTTCCTGGAAAAGGAAGGCGCGCAGGCGCTGGTGGAGCCGATTGGAACGTGGATTATGTACATGATTCACCAGGCCAAGCAGCAAATTAAAGACGAGCGCGGCGTGGACCTGATCGCCAACAATGTTTCCAAGTGGAACCTGGCCAAGGTATTCGGGAGTCACCTCGACAACAAACAACGCCTCGCCAAGCTAACGGTGGCGGAAGGCATCTTCAAGCGCGAATACAACCGGCTGATTGAGGCGCTGGGAGCGGTGGCGCATCATCTCACCGATCAATACGAAATGCAGCGCCTGGGTCACCCCTTTTACAACTCCAGGGCGGGCGGCGGCGAAGGCCACCTGGAAGTGGCGAAGAATATCTACTACTCGAACAAAGACCTTTGCCACATGGTGCTGAGCCTGAAGCCGTTTGGTTGCATGCCTTCTACCCAGTCGGACGGTGCGCAGTCAGCGGTGGTATCGCAATACAAAGACATGATCTTTCTGCCTGTCGAAACTTCCGGTGAGGGCGACGTCAATGCTCACAGCCGCGTTCAGATGGCGCTGGGCGAAGCTAAAGTTCGTGCCAAGAACGAAATGAAGAGCGTCCTTGCCGAAACCGGTGTGACGATTGAGGATGTTCAGAGTTTTGCGAGCGGACACCCTGAGATGCAGCAGGCCATGTACAAGTTCGGCCATCGCAAGGGCGTGATCGGCGTCGGCGCCAATTTTGTTCTCCACGCGGCCGAGCGCATGAAGGCGGAAATGCGCGAGACCGTGGCGGTGGGATAACTGCAGTGTAGCGGCGGCCCATGACCGCCGGTCAGCACGCATGGGATGCCGCTACAACCTGTGTCTTCTCTACCATTGACTGGCGGCGAAAGCCCGTTGGTACTCCATCTGAAGCTTGGACGTAAAAGTCAGTGGGCAGGAACCGGGAACTGCGAAAGAAGATGGCAGCGCGGGAATGTCGAATCCGGGAACACTTCGACAAGATGGACGCAGAGAGAGCGAAGCTTGATCCCGATTGGGGGCTGGTCGAACACTGGAAAAGCGAGATCGAAACATGGCAAGAGGAAGTCAAGCGCCTGAGGCGACGGCTCGAAAAGGACTGGTGAATACTGTCGCTCTGCGGAGGACAGCGGAAGCGCTGGTGGATGAAGTGGCCGAATATTACGAGCCCTTCGAGAAACTTAGACAGAGGCTAAAGACCCAGAAAAAGGGGAGCCGAGCTTATCAGGATACTCTGACGGAGATCGAGACGGCCTCCGCGGTTCTTCGCACCAAGGCCGAGCACGCCTGCCAGGGCATCGATAAAGTGATCGAGTCGCTTCCGATCTGATGCGAAGCCACGCGTGATCGGCATGGCGGCGGGCTTGGAGGTAAGCTAATAAGAGGCCAGGGTCAGGGCTTTCCTGACCGTGGGACCTTCTCAACCTTTCTGGTGAGGGCTGTGGACATGAATCACCTCTCCGGCTTTCACGCTGGCGGCGGCTTCGAGTAAGGCAGAAAAGATCGGTTGATACGAGCGTATTTCATTGCTCGACACGTGAACGATGACAACGCCCAGCTTGAGTCTATTAATCTTCACGTGGCGCTCAAGTTTGCGATCAACGGTGACGAAAACGTCGAAGGAGCCCTGCGCGTGATCCAACAGTGGAGCGTCTTTACTGCCATGCCAGCCAATTTCGGCGACCGTCCGAACGGCGTGGCCGGGGAAGGCCGCTTCGACTGCGGCGTTGACGCACTCGTCTAGTATTACTTTGTTAGGCTGAATCGGGCATCGTCAGGGCATGGCTTCAGCCATGCCAAATCTGAAGGCAAGGAGAAGCGGCTTTAGCCGCTGAGGGCCTCAGGGGCTGAAGCCCGAATCTGGCGGCCACTGCCAACGGCATGGCTGAAGCCATGCCCTGACGGTGCTTCCACGGGACTTAACATAGTAATACTAGGAGGATACGCACGCCAGGAGGTTCTCTTTGGCGAGCTCGATGAACAGGATGGCTTGGTCACGGCTGACCGATGGAAATGCCTTGAGGAAATCGTCGAGGGTCGAGTTACCCTCGATATGGTCGATCAGGGCCTGGACGGGGACTCGGGTGCCTCTGAAACAGGGTTCGCCGCTCATCCGATCGGGATCGAGCCAAACCACATCTTGAAGCTGGGCTTTTTGTTCGACGGTCATAGCTTCAGGGTACTTGAAATTGCGTGGGTGCGCAAACGGAAAGTCATGCGGGTGCCAGGATGTTAGATTGTGATCGAAGATTGATGATTGTTGGTTACAATCATCAATCTTCAATCGAAAATCCTAAATCACAATGACCTGGGGAGAAAGAGGTAAGACAAAAAGATGGCAGGAAAAGTGAGAGCAATACCAGAAGGACAGCACACGATCACCCCGCATTTGGTGGTGCGCGATGCGAAGAAGGCGATCGAGTTTTACCAGAAGGCGTTTGGCGCGGAGGTTAAGGGGGTCCACCACACACCGGACGGCCGGGTGGCGCACGCCGATCTCAAGATCGGCGATTCCACGGTCTTCATGGCCGACGAGTTCCCCATGGGCCCCAAAGCGCCGCAGACGCTGGGTGGCAGCCCCGTGGTCCTCAACCTTTACGTGGAGGACGTGGACAAGCTGTTCAACCAGGCGGTTGCAGCGGGGGCAAAGGTAACGATGCCCTTAGCGGACCAGTTCTGGGGTGACCGCTACGGCCAGTTGACTGATCCGTTCGGACACAGTTGGGCGCTTGGGAAGCACATCGAGGATGTCGCCCCAGAGGAGTTGGAGCGGCGCAGTCGGGAGGCCTTTGCGAAGATGGCGCAGGGGCATGGCGCGCAGGCCTAATGATAGAGATGTTTTTTGCGAGACCGAACCGGGCAAGCTGTTGAAAATAAGCAATCGGCTCCGGTTCGCTCGCAGGAGCGAGCCGGAGCCCGTCAATATTTCGAATGCGACGTAGGGGCGGGCCTTGTGCCCGCCCGTGGGCGACCACGAGGGTCGCCCCTACCCTTAACTGAACAGCATCGGGGTTAGGCGTAAGTTGTCCGATACGCGATTGACGGTCAACTTAATGAAAAGTAATGCGGTTATCACATTGATGGACGGATAACACGGCGCGGGCGCGGTCACCCGCAAATTTTCGGTAGTGGGTCAGTTTGGTTTCTGTAGCGGCGGTCTGTGACCGCCGCTGTTGATTCCACATCGTTTTCGG
>JBOGKI010000282.1:0-6411 GCA_050745605.1 Terriglobia bacterium
CGTTGTGACATTGCGCTGCTGCCCGTCTCCGGCACTTATGTGATGACCGCGGAAGAAGCAGCGGAAGCGGTCCGCGCCATCAATCCCAAGATCGCCATTCCCATGCATTACGGCGCGATCGTCGGCACTTCCGCCGATGCAGAGAAGTTCAAGTCGCTAGTGAAGAACTGCCAGGTTGAGATCCTCTGATGAACCTTCGCCCTTCCCCGCGGTCCTCGATACTGCTTGTGGCCGTGGTCATGATCGGCACGTGGCTCGCGGCCGGGGTCGTCCTGCCCGCTCAAACCGCGAGCTTGCCGGCCCTCCAACCCGCCATCAGCGCGTCGCCGCTCCCCCTCGACCGCGGCGCCGCCGGTCTTTGGCAGAGTCTGTTGAGATTGCACACCCGCGCCAGCCTCATCCTGATCACAGCCCATCCGGACGACGAGGACGGCGGCATGCTCGCGTATGAATCCCGCGGCCAGGGAGCGCGCGTGATTCAGTTGACGCTCAATCGCGGCGAGGGCGGGATGAACGTGATGTCCTCGGACTACTGGGACGCGCTGGGGATCCTGCGCACGGAGGAGTTGCTGGCATCCGACCGTTACACCGGCCTGAGCCAATATTGGACGCGAGCGGCTGATTTTGGGTTTTCGAAGTCCAAGCAGGAATCGCTCGCCAAGTGGGGTTATGACCGCGTCTTTTACGACGTGGTTCGAGTCGTTCGCATGACCCGTCCACTGGTGGTGACATCCGTCTGGGTGGGCGGGCCTACGGACGGGCACGGTCATCACGAGCTGGCCGGCCAGCTCGCCCAGCAGGTCTTCAATGCCGCGGGTGACCCGAACGTCTTTCCGGACCAGATCAAGCAAGGCCTCGAACCGTGGAAGCCGCTCAAGATGTATGCTCGCGTGCCGCGTTTCGCCATTACACCGAAGGGCATCTACGACTACGCCACACGCCGTTATGAGTCCGTGCGGTTCCGCGACTATATCCACCGCACCTGGATTAATAGTCTTCTCTCAACCCAGGTTCAGATTCCCGAGGGACAATACGATCCCATCCCCGGCTATTCCTATATCCAAATTGCTGCTCAGGGCTTGGACCAACAGAAGTCTCAGAATGGCGGCGTCGGCGTCCCGCCCGCCGGCCCATTCATGAGCGCCTATCATAGGTTCGGCTCGCGGGTTCCCGCAACGGACCACGAGCAATCCTTCTTCAATGGCATTGACACGTCTCTCACCGGGATTGCCGGCCTCGCCCCGCAGGATCAGGCCGAATCTCTCCGCCAAAGTTTGATCTCGATCAATCAATCGGTGGAAGCCGCCATGCGCGACTTCTCCGCGCGGCAACCCGGGCGCATCGCTCCGCAATTGGCAGACGGACTCAAGGCGCTGAACAGCCTGATCGCTCGCGTCAACGCCAAAACGCTGCCAACGGACGCGAAGGACGATATTCTGTTCGAGCTGCGCGTGAAGCGCGCCCAATTCAACACGGCGATCACGCAGGCCCTGGGGCTTTCATTGCTCGCAACGGTTGCGCCCGCGCATGAATCGCACAGCTTCTTCGCGGCCCTGATGCCCCAAGCCACAGAGTTCCAAGTGGCCACTCCCGGCCAACATTTTAGGGTGAAGGTCCACGTGGCGGATGAAGGAACGGCGGCCGTGGCCATCAAGGACATTCACTTGACCTGGCCCAGCGGGGAATCCTGGCAAGCGAACCCGCAGAATAGCCCCGGCGAGACACTCGCCAGCGGCGCGGCAACGGATCTTGGATTCACGGTGGCCGTTCCCGAAAACGCCGCTGATACCCGTCCCTACTTCAGCCGTCCCAACATCGAGCAGGCTTACTACGATATCAACGATCCCCGATACCTGAACTTGTCCTTCGCCCCCTACCCGCTTTCGGCATGGGTGGACTATATCTATCACGGTGTCACCGTTCATCAAGGCCAGGTGGTGCAAACTGTGAAGCGGGCGCCACGCATCGGCCCGGTGCTCAATCCCCTGGCGGTAGGGCCGGCCGTTTCCGTTGCGATCTCGCCGAACGCGGGAGTTCTGCCGCTCGGAACGAAGACTTTCAACGTCTCTGCCACCGTGCGCAGTGAAGTCACCAGCCAAGCCAGCGGGACATTGCGGCTAAAGCTGCCACCCGGCTGGACTGCATCACCTGATGAAGCCACGTTCTCCATTTCAGCAGCCGGCCAGGAGCAAAACGTTACGTTCGGGGTGTCTTGTCCAAATCTTGAGGAAAAGCAGTATCAGATTACCGCGGTCGCCGGGTTTGAAGGCCACACTTATTCGGAAGGTTTCGGAGTCGTCGGCTATCCGGGCTTGCGGCCTTACAACTACTATCAACCCGCGGTTTATCGCACCACGGGTGTGGACCTAAAAGTCGCGCCCGCCCTGAAGATCGGCTACGTCATGGGAAGTGGAGACGAGGTTCCTGAATCGCTCGGCAGCCTGAATTTGAAAGCTCAACTGCTGACGCCGCAGGACCTCGCGACGGGGGACTTGAGCCGGTATGACGTGATCGTGCTCGGAATCCGCGCCTACGCAGTGCGCAATGACTTGAAGGTGCACAACGATCGCCTGCTCGAATACGTGAAGAACGGCGGGGTGGTCATCGTCCAGTTCAACACGTCCGAATACGACCACAACTATGGGCCGTATCCTTATTCTCTGTCCAATAACCCTGAGCTGGTGGTGGATGAAACCTCCAAGGTGGAGGTTCTGGATCCGTCGAATCCTCTGATGACCTGGCCGAACAAAATCACATCAGCGGACTTCAACGGGTGGTATGAAGAGCGGGGACACGGGTTTATGAAGTCTTGGGATCCACACTATGAAGCTCTACTCGAAACCCACGACCCGGGACAGGACCCGCAAAAGGGGGGACTGCTGGTAGCGCGGTACGGCAAAGGCGCTTATGTCTATTGTGCCTACGCCCTCTACCGGCAACTGCCGGAGGGCGTGCCGGGCGCATTCCGCTTGTTCGCAAACCTCATCAGCCTCCCGAAGAATCCGGCGATCCGCGGCAAGCCTGATCCATAAGCTAACGCTCTACGGCATATATTACAGCCAGCGTTGGGTTCGAAAAAAATGCCTTTACCAGCGGCGCCGTCTATGACGATCATACTTTGCCCGGCTAAAGCCGGCCTCTACGTCACGCGCGAGCCGCGGGTGGCGCATACGGGGCGTAGTTTGCCACGTATGCGCTTCAAGACGCAGCGGTGTGTGCGCCGCCCGGGACGGCTCAGTGATGTATTTCACCGGACTCCGCAAAGCTATTCGATCGGAGCCCAGGCCATGCCATCCACTCCACGGCCCGTTTCGATCAGTTTTTCAACCTTCCAGCTTCCCAGATCAATGACAGCCACTTGATGGCTGGAGTCGCAGGAGACAAACGCCACCTCGCCGTCCGGCCGGAGAAGGATTTCCTGCGGAGCCTTGGGGACCGAAATCGTCCTTGCGACCTTCATGCTTTTCAAGTCAATGACGGCAATCTGATCCCGTGCAGGCAAGGTGGCGAGCAGCCACTTGCCGTCAAGGGTCACGCGCGTGCCAAAGGCCACTCCCGGAACCCTAATCCAGGAATGGACCTGGTCTGTATGCGTGTCAATCACGGCGATGCGCGGCGATGTTTGATCCGCAGTGAACACGTAATGGTCGTCCGGAGTGATGGAGATTCGCTGCACCTGGCCCGACACTTTAATCACCTTGATGGGTTTTCTCTCCTTAATATCGAGCACGCTTACCGTGCCAGGGCCGACGTTGGCGGTGTAGCCTCTCCGCCCGTCGCGCGAGATCACCAGCATATGAGACTGCGGTTGTTCCGTTGAAATCGAGCCCGCGATTTTTCGCGTCGCGGGGTCGATGATATATATCGCGTTCGCAAGCTCGGCTGTGACATAAAGCTTGCCGTCCGGCCCCATCACCGCGCAATGCGGCCGAACGGGCTTTCCCGTATCGATTTCGGCCACGCGCTGGCGCTTGGCTACATCAATGACGGCGATCGACCGCCCGTTTGAACCGGGCTGACCCACGCCGGAGTTGCCGTAGATCGGCACATACGCCAAACGGCCGTCCGGCGAAGCAGCCACTTCGTGGCCGGTGATCCCCACGGGAATCACTGCCACTTGTTTGTCCTCTTTCAGGTCAACGATGCCCAGTGAACGATCCGCTTTGTTGCAGACCAGGAGGTAGCCATTCGGCGACCCCTGGGGCGCAGGAGAACCCAGGACCGGAACCATCGGCACAAGCAGGCCGAGAACCCACACCCAACTCACATAGCCATTCGCTGCAAACATCGGGACGACCTCCTTTTTGATCGTCGTGCAAACTGTTCTTCGCGGTGCCAGTCGGGGATTAACCACCGCATCTCGTAAATTCGATGACGTATTGCACCCCTCACCCGCCCTCGTACCTCGGGCACCCTCTCCCGGAGGGAGAGGGCAGTAATCTCCTTTGTCTTTTCCGTAGCCCTCTCCCTCCGGGAGAGGGTGGACCGCTGCCCGCGCTTTGACCAGCGGGAGCGGGCCGGGTGAGGGTTCGTTCGACTGCGAGATATCTCGAAGAGGTGCTGGGGTTGCATAACTCCAATTCGAATGCGTCGCTGAAGTTGCGAGATGCTGTCCTAAGCTTCGCGTCGCGCCGCCTCACACTCGTCACAAGGGCATAACTCGCGAAGGTACGAAAACCCATAGATGCCGGTGGAATGGCCGTCGTTCCAGAAAATTTGCAAGGCGTAGCGCCCCACCAGTTCCGCTCGTTCCGGGCGCAGCGTCTTGGTAAACACCGGCAACCCTGCGGGGGCGGTCTTCTTCGGCGCGGCATGCGCGTCCGTGCAAGTCGCGCAGGGACACTTGTCGCGCAATTCCCTGTAAGCATACAAGCTGATGTGACCGTCTGACCATTCAATGCGAAGCGTATCATTCCCGGCATCGAGTTTGATTCTGCGAGGAATGATTGCCATTTTCGAATCCTGCTCAAATCCGTCAAGACGTGTCAGCTCTCAGCGATCAGCAGTCAGCAAACAAACTGATGCAAGCCGATGGCTGATAGCCTATTCAATTCTGATCTCTTCTTCAACCTCGGCAAGCTTGGTCTTCACCTGTTCGGCGACGGCCGTGGCGACTGCGGCAAAGGCCTTGCCGTAGGGCGTCTCAGCATCCAGCGCCACAGGCTTGCCAACATCGCTTTTGACACGAATGCTGGTGCCCAGAGGAATTTCGCCGAGAAACGGGAACCCCAGCTTTTGGGCGGCCGTGCGGGCGCCGCCGTGACCGAAAATATCCTCACGCTGGCCGCAGTGCGGGCAGATGAAGTAGCTCATGTTTTCAATGATCCCGAGCACCGGGACATTCAATTTTTGGAACATGGTGATGGCCTTCGAGGCGACGTGGAGAGCGAGGTCCTGCGGCGTGGAAACGATCACGGCGCCGGTCAGTGGAATCGTCTGGCAAAGGCTCAACTGGATGTCTCCGGTGCCCGGCGGCATATCGATGACCAGATAATCCAGCTCGCCCCAGCGCACGTCGCCCAGAAACTGCTGGACGGTTTTGTGAAGCATCGGTCCACGCCAGATCACGGCATCGTCCTTGGGCAGGAAATAGCCCATCGAAATCAGTTTGATTCCATGTTCCTCCGGCGGCGCGATTTTCCCTTCGACCACCTTGGGCTCCTGATGCGCGCCCATCAGGGTGGGGACGCTGGGCCCGTAGACGTCCGTATCCATCAGTCCAACTTTGGCGCCCTGAAGGTGAAGCGCGATAGCAAGATTGGCGGCCACGGTAGATTTGCCCACGCCTCCCTTGCCGCTTGCCACGGCGACGGTGCTCTTGACGTTCGGGATCAAGTTCGAATTGGGGCCGCGCGCCGGAGCTTGTGCGGCGGCAATGCGCACCTGAACGTCAGCCACGCCTAATGCCGCCACGGCTTCACGGGCGCTTTGGACGAGCTGGCCGTTTGCCGGATTGTTGGGGTTCGGCAGTAAGAGCGTGAAGGTAACGCGCTGATCTCCAACTTCGACATCCTTCACCAGGCCCAGGGCGACGATGTCCTTCTGCTGTGTCGCAGCCCGGACACCGCTCAGCGCCTTCATAACGTCCTGTGGATGAATCCTGGTACTCATGAATGAATCTCGACCTCTCTACGTCACAACGCCTGGCGGCGCAGCCCTCTGTAGCGGCGCTCGGAGCTTGCCCTGACGCAGGAAGGGAGCGCCGAGAAAACCGGCGGTCACAGACCGCCGCTACAACATTTGGCGCCGCTACGATCCGCGCAGCCCAACAGGTTCACGGCCCATCGCGGCTCGCGCGTCGCGTAGAGGCCGGCTTTAGCCGGGCAAAGGGTCCAAAACGTCTGTGGCGCTCTGAGCTGCCCTTACTTCGGCTGTTCCGCGAGCCTCGCACAGGTTCACGGCCCATCGCGG
>JBOGKI010000283.1:0-6384 GCA_050745605.1 Terriglobia bacterium
CCGCTACAGCAGCCTTTGGCGATTAATTCACACCTTCTCAGTGTCCTTCGCAACCTCATCCTAAACCTGGCCCACACTCGAGGTTCTAGCCCTGATAAGTTTCTTGGATTGACATTCTTTGCCGGTGTGCGCTATAAAATTGGCGGCAGATTCTTATAAGGATCAATCCGAGGTAACAAGCGGGAAGTTTCCGTAGCATGGCCTCAAAGCGGGGTAGGGCCGCTGGCATGGGGTTTCTTTTCTATTCCAATTCCTCCGTCACAGGGTTCAGAGGGTTCTGATTCTTTCTCTTGCCGGGCGACGCTGCTTCTCAGGATTTTATTGCTTCACTGCATGTTTTTTCATTCGGCGTCAGGGTTTCGGGCCGGGAGGAAGAAAAATGAATCGGATTAAAGCCAATCTTTTTGCATCTTCGGCGGTCATTCTGCTGTTCGTCTCATTCGGCTGGTGCCAAGCCACAACATCATTAAGAGGCACGGTGACGGACGCGACGGGCGCCGTCATTCCGGGCGCCAACGTCGTCTTGACGAATCCTTCAAACGGCGCGAAGCGCACGACGGTAAGCGGCCCGGATGGAGTTTACGAGCTTCTTCAGATCTTGCCAGGCTCTTACAATCTTCTGGTCCGAGCGCCGGGCTTCAAGGATTATAACGTTCAGAAGATCCAGTTGCTGGTGAACAGCCCGGCCACCGTCGATGTGCACATGATGGTGGGAAGCCAGACCCAGGTTGTCTCTGTGACGTCGGAGGCAGCAACGCTGAATACCACCGACGCGGCGCTGGGCGCTCCCTTTACACAGAATCAGGTGATTGAACTGCCCATTGAATCGCGCAACGTAGTGGAATTGCTCAGCCTGCAGGCGGGCGTGGTCTATACCGGAGACCGTCCCGATATCGACACTACCGAGGACAGCCGCAGCGGCGCCGTGAATGGTGTGCGCAGCGACCAGTCGAACGTAACGCTTGACGGGATTGACGTCAACGACCAGGCACAGGGATTTGCGTTCACTTCCATCCTGCGTCAGACACCGGACTCGCTGCAAGAGTTCAAGGTCACGACCACGAACTACAATGCGGACCAGGGGCGGTCCGCCGGCGCGCAAGTCACGCTGGTTACGAAGAGCGGCACCAATCAGTTTCATGGCAGCGCCTACGAATATCTTCGCAACACCGCAACCAGCGCCAATGACTGGTTCGTGAAGCGCGACGAACTGCAAAGCGGCCAGCCCAATGTTCCGCCGCAACTGAATCGCAATATCTTCGGGGGCTCAATCGGCGGTCCCATCTGGAAGAATCGCGCCTATTTCTTCACCAACCTGGATTTCCGGACTGACCGGGAACAGCAAAGCGTGATCCAAGTGGTGCCCTCGGCGCTGCTGCGGCAGGGCATTGTCCAGTATCCGACGGCGACCAATGCCGTTTTTCAGTTGACTCCCGCACAGTTGACGGCCATGGATCCCCTGCACCTTGGTCCTAACCCGGCCGTGCTTCAGTATTTCCAGTCCTACCCCATGCCCAACAATAATACGGTGGGCGACGGGTACAACTTCGTGGGTTATGGCTTTCCCGGCTACGTGAAGAATAACTATTACACCTACATCGCCCGCTTCGATCTCCATTTGAATTCCGGCGGCACGGAGAATCTGTTCTGGCGCGGCGACCTTGACAATGACTATGTCGGCGGCCCGCCATTTTTGCCGGGTGAAGGTCCGGAAAATGCGGAGGGAGATTACAGCAAGGGTTACGCGATCGGCCTGATTTCCAGCCTCGGCCCGCGCCTGACCAACAGCCTGACCTGGGGCGAAACGCGCCAAAGCGCGGCACTCGAGGGAGACTATCACGCGCCTTATATCATCATCCGGGGGCTGAGCCAGAACCAATTTTTTGGGCACAGCTACATCGTTCCGGTTCACGAAATCCACGATTCACTCACTTGGGCCCGGGACACGCACACCATCGACATGGGAGGCAGCATTCGGTTCATCAACAACAACCGCTCCAGCCTGGAGAATTCCTACAGCTACGGGTACACCAACTCGGCCTGGCTGGATACGGGCGGCCTTGCCAACACCGGTGGCGCGCTCGACCCCGCGGTTTACGGCTATCCGGCGGTGAATGCCGGCTTCGACAACGCCTATGATTTCCCGACGATGGGATTGCTGGGCATCGTCAGCGAGGACAACGCCATCTATAACTACACCGCCAACGCTCAGGTGCTGCCGCAGGGCGCTCCCGTTAGCCGGTACTTTTCCCAGCGAGAATACGAACCTTTCGCCCAGGATGCCTGGCGGATCAAGCCGAACCTCACCATCACTTACGGTCTGCGATATTCGTTGCAATCGCCGGTCTGGGAAAACCATGGCAATGAAGTGGCGCCCAACGTCAATATGAGCCAGTATTTCAGCACCGAGGCCAGCAACGCGGCCAAGGGCATCCCGGAAAGCCAAATGCCCTTGATCGCCTTCAATCTGGCCGGGAACAAGTACGGCAAGACCGGATACTATCCCTGGGACTATCACGATCTTGCCCCGCGCTTCGCTATCGCCTATGCCCCGCACCCGCAAGGCGGATGGCTCCAGAAGATTTTCGGCAGCGGCGAGAAGACTTCCATTCGCGCCGGCTTTGGAATGGCTTATGACCATTTTGGCGAGGGACTGGTGGACGCTTTCGACGCCAACGGTTCGTTCGGCCTTTCCACTCAAATCGATAACGCGGCCAATATTCAGGACGTGAGCTGCGCGCCGCGATTGACCAGCATGAGCGTGGTGCCCGTCAACGGCTGCGGAGGGCCGATCCTGATCCCGGCGCCGCCTGCCGGGTTCCCATCGACACCTCCTTCCGGAGCATTCGACGGAGGATTGGCCATTGCCCAGGGTGTGGACAACGGCATGGTGACTCCCTATACCTACATGATGAATTTCACCATCGACCGCGAACTGACGCCCAACACCTTGCTGAGCGTTTCCTACGTCGGCAACCTGGGCCGCCACCTGCTGGCGCAGGAGGATATGACCACGCCCTTGAATCTGGTCGATCGCAAATCTCATGTGAGTTACTTCCAGGCGGCGCAGGCTCTGGCCGGGTTGATCAACAAGAATGTTCCAGTTTCCCAAGTCACTCCGGCCATGCTGGGCAGCACCGCGGCTTACTGGTCGGACCTGTTCCCGGATGTCGCCACGCTCAGTCCGGGAATTTGTGGCACCGGGATCACCAATTGCACGCCGCTTCAAGCCGTTTACGCCACGTACCAATCCATTGCTCCCAACTGGACTGACGGACTGTACAACCTCGATGTCCCCGGTATTCTCTGTCCGAATGGCTGCAGCAGTCTTGGGGGCTATGCCTTTTTCCAGCCGCAGT
This sequence comes from Terriglobia bacterium, assembly GCA_050745605.1. Classification (GTDB taxonomy): domain Bacteria; phylum Acidobacteriota; class Terriglobia; order UBA7540; family UBA7540; genus CALCEB01. The sequence goes on from JBOGKI010000283.1 coordinate 3,360, forward strand.
ACTCCTCGCTCTACGCCTGGCGCAGCGTGACCAACTCCAGTTATCATGCCCTGGAAGTCACGCTGACTAAGAAGCTATCCCGAGACGTGCAGTACGACTTCAACTATACCTATTCAAGATGCATTGATGTTGAATCCGACGCTGAACGGGTACCCGTCTATGGAGGGTTTGACGGGCAGATTACCAACGCCTGGGATCCGAATCAACTGCGCGGCGTCTGTGATTTCGATATGACTCACCAGATCAATTCCAATTGGGTGGCCGAGCTTCCCTTTGGGCGGGGACGAAGGTTTGGCTCAACGGTTGGAAAAGCTCTCGACGCCTTGATCGGCGGATGGCAGGTGGGCGGCATTTTCCGCTGGACCAGCGGGCTGCCCTTGAATATTGACAACGGCTTCTACTTCCCCACCGATTGGCAGCTTGAAGGAACTGCTTCACTGACGGGTCCTTTGCCCAAGACTGGAACCACAAAGTTTGGGGACGGAGTGGTCAATGTATTCCCTAACCCGCAGGCGGCCCTGGCTTCGTTCGGCAATACGTTGCCCGGCGCCTCCGGCATCCGCAACGTCTTGCGGCAGGACGGCTTCTTTACACTGGACGGTAACCTGGCCAAACGCTGGGTGATGCCGTGGAGTGATAAACAATCCTTGCAGTTCCGCTGGGAAGTGTTCAATATCCCCAATGCCAACCGGTTCAGCGTCTACAACTACAACAACACTCCGGTGCTTCCGGAAATTGACATTGCCAGCTCCTTTGGTAATTACACGCAACTGCTCACCAATCCTCGCGTCATGCAGTTCGTGCTGAGGTATGAGTTTTAGCTCGGTATCCCGGTAGTTTGATGGTGGAGCTGTCAGGCAGGCGATGACTTCACCCACGCGGGTGAGACCGTCCATTGCCTTCCCACTTCATGCCCGGCGTCAGGAGGGCCGTCGCGAGGCACGGAAGAGTGGGAGTGCCCGCACTAGCCTGCATTATTCGTGAAGCTCCCTTGTTGGACCGGAAGGGCACGGTTTTAACCGTGCCCTTCCGGTCTTCGTACAAGACTTCATGAATAATCCAGGCTAGCAGCACGGCCTGTTACAAGGAATGGGCCCATGAATTCAGTCCTTGGCCGGGGGGCGTAATAATGGATTTTCTGAATCGCGTGGCGTTGGTCACCGGTGGAACGGGTGCGTTGGGCAGCGTTGTGGCTCTGGACCTGCTGAAGAGCGGGGCGCGGGTGGCCGTCACTTATAGCTCGGAAGCGGAGTGGCGGGCACTGTCGGGACGGGCGGAGGAGGATCAAGAGCGGCTGGAGGGCCTCCACGTGGACCTGACAAGCCAGGCCGAAGTCGATTCGGCTGTCCAAGCACTCAAGAGCCGCCGGGGACGCATAGATTTTCTGATTGCGGCAGCAGGGGGCTTTGCGGCAGGAAAGAGCTACCAAACCGATGAGCCCACCTGGGATCGGATGTTGAAGCTCAATCTAAGGACCTTGGTGAATGTTCTCCGCGCCGCCGTGCCGACCATGGTCGCCCAGAATTTCGGCCGCCTCGTGACCGTCTCGAGCGGCGCCATCCTGGGAAATCCCGGAGCCGGCATTGCCGCCTATGCTGTTTCCAAAGGCGCCGTGCGGCAGCTCAGCGAGATTTTGGCAGAGGAACTCAAGGGCCTAGACATCTCCGTTCACTGCGTGATGCCGGGCACGATGGATACGCCGGCCAACCGCCGCGCCATGCCGGGCGTGGACTTTTCCAAATGGGTTCCGGTGGAGAGAGTGGCGGCCATCATTCACAAACTCCTGCTCTCCGGCAGGGACGGACCGAATCCCCTTGCCGTGCCAGTACTTGATTAGTTGTCCGCATTCCGGTCCAGGCTGTCGAAGGATTCCACGAACCTACGCGGATGGAAATGTCGGGAGGATTGAGAGGGACTATGCCGGCATGCGGCGGCTTGGAGCAGGTCTGGCAGACGCCAGCCTGGCGCAGGAATTTCGAACTTTTGGTAGTGGGTCAGTTTGCTGTAGCGGCGGTCTCTGACCGCCGGAGCTTATTAATGAACACCTTTCGGCGGTCAGAGACCGCCGCTACAGCCTTGAAAAAGTACCACTACCACGCCCGGCTGCGCCTTTTCTTTGCTGGACAAAAGTGATTTAATCAGATTTCCCGTTGAAGCCCATGAAAAAGCCAGTTCTGCAGTATGTCATCCTTACGGTGTTGCTGATTATCGCCGTTGCTTTTCAAACGCGCCTCTCGGTGGGTATTGTGGGAGGTGTCCTTCGCCCCTACAAGGTCACGAGTTTGCCATTTGATCTTAAAGCCAGCGCAGTTCTTTCTACCGTGTATGCGGAGGGACAAAAAGCAGGTCTTCGTCCCGGCGACGTTCTGCTCGCCATTGATGGCAGGCCTTACACCGGTACGGTTGTCCTTTTTAGGGCGCTGGAGCGGGATCATAAGCATTTTAGTGTCACCGTCCGCAAACCGTCCGGGCAGGTCCAAACCGCTACCGTTGAGCTTCCGCGTAGCGTCAGCCGCTTCTCCGGACTCGGAATTCGCGCCGTTCTCTTCGTCCTTTACTTGTTGATGCCAGCCTTCTGCATTCTGCTGGGCTTCTGGGTGGCTTTTGTCCGGCCGCGTGATTCGCTGGCGTGGCTGCTGCTGGCCCTGATGCTGGGCTTCAGCCAGGCGATTGAAGTGCATCCCGAAACGTGGGGTCCCGTCGTGCGGGATCTCGCCGAGTTCTACCATACATCGCTGGCGGCGACATTGCCGCTTTGGATGTTCCTCTTCGGCCTCTATTTTCCCGAACCCTTCCCTCCGTCGAAGCATGGCTGGCTCTGGCGTTCCTTGCAGTGGGCGATGGTGACGGTCCTCGCCCTGTTTTGTCTGAGGGATACGGCGGTGGCCATCGGTGGAATGGAAAGCCTCAAATCCATTGCTTGGCTCAGCCCCCATGCCTCGATCCTGGATAACGTAGACGGCGTCCTCTCTTTTCTTGCCATCGGCACGTTTTTTGGAGCCACCTGCGCCAAGTTGTGGAAGGC
>JBOGKI010000284.1:0-6383 GCA_050745605.1 Terriglobia bacterium
AGATCGGCGGTCTCTGACCGCCGCAAAATCGGCGGCCGCAGACCGCCGCTACAGCCTTTGCTGCACAACCTGCATGAAAAAAGCCTCGATTGCCATACTCGCACTGGTGGCGCTCGGCTTCATCGCCGAAGGAGCATTCCGGTTCCAGATCCGGGCTGCGCCTGCCGGATTCACCCCCGTTTTCGTCTCACTGGCGTTAGTGTTGGGCGTTTTCGCCGGGCTGACGGATACCGGCTTTCAAAAATGGCTCCGCCATCGAGCCGCGCAGTCCATGGTGCTGGGGGTGGGAATCCCATTCCTGCTGCTCATTCCTTATCTCATCGATTCGCTGGGTACCGGCACCTTCACTTGGCGCGCGCTTGCCAAGCTCGCGGTTTACATCGCTGTGCCCACCGGATTGCTCTTGCCGGACCGCCTGCACGCTGCCCAACGCATTGGCTGGCGCGATTTTGCCGCGATGCTGGCTCTGGCCTTGCCGATCTCAGCGGGGTGGCTGTCCGGCATTTGGACTTTTCCCATGAACCTTTATTTCATGCAGCCGCTCTATGCGGTCTGTGTGGGCATTTACGGCTTTTCGGCCCTACGTAAACTCGAAGGAATCGGCTATCGCCTGCTCCTGCGCAAGAGGGACTGGGTGGAAGGGTCGGCCAACTTCGTGGGCTTCATCATCCTCGCCATACCGTTGGGATATCTGCTGCGCTTCATCCGGTTCCATCCGCATCACGTTTCGCTAGGGACCTTCGCGTTTCAGCTTTTCGCGGTTTACATCACGGTCGCCATTCCCGAGGAGGTTTTATTTCGCGGCATTTTGCAAAACTTTCTGACACAGAGCTTCGAGTCCCGCCGCAACAAGACTTACGGTCTGGTGATCGCTTCGGTCATCTTCGGCCTCTCGCATCTGCATCACGCGCCCATCCCAAACTGGCGCTACGCCATCATGGCAACGCTCGCCGGATTGTTCTACGGCAACGCCTACATGCACCGGCAACGCACCTCAGCCTCGGCGCTGACTCATGCGCTGGTGGATACTCTCTGGCATTTCTGGTTTTGAGTTAGGCGTGGCTCAGTTTGGTGTTTTCCGGACGTTGTTCGCCCCTCGTCATTCCCGCGAAAGCGGGAATCCAGTTCGCAAACTGAGCCACTCCGTTTGATCTCCGCTGCTAGACGATGCGTACTCCGCCCTGATACAATTTCCCTGCCTCGGGTCAACAAGCGGCTGCCGGGACGCGGCAGCGCTCTATTGAGGATTGCCAATTGAAGAAGAGCTTTTTCTGTAGCGGCGGTCTATGACCGCCGAAGCGCTGACGGTGATACATCGCCGAAACACCAGCGGTCATAGACCACCGAAATCCCGGCGGTCACAGACCGCCGCTACAGTAATCTAACAATGGAGAGGTGACCGGCTCATGAAGAGGAGAGTAGCTGTGGTGGCAGGTGTTCTGGCGCTGGCGTTGAGCGCCGTTTTTATGCAGGCCAAGCAGAAGCAGGAAAAAACAGGACCGCTCACCGGAACCTGGGAGTGCACCGCTCACGGCGGATCACAGGGTGACATGAACTTCACGCTGTCGCTCCAGCAAACCAAAAACATGGTGACGGGCGACGTCACGTCTCCCCTGGGCGACGCAGAAATCAGCAGCGGGAATTATAAGAAGAAGGTGCTGGAGATTCACATCGACAGCCCCGACACAAACTACACGCTCACGGCCAAATATTCCAAGAGCAAACTTCAGGGAAGCTGGAAAACGGACGGCGGCCAGGGCGGCACGTGGGAAGGGCATCGCGCCGCCAAGACTGCTGGGCAATAGCCGGCCATTCCCCTGGGCACCGCCATATCGCGCGGGCACGCTCTGAGTTATGACATCACGGACGTGGTCCGCCAATTGGTCGTTCGGGGCGAGTGGGCGGGAGACCAATTGTCGGTGACTTTTGCGAACTCGGAGCGGCCCGAGTGCGTTAAGGCTTCCCCAGCGGCGCCCGACGCGAATGCCCGCTTCACGTCTTTGAGCTTAGCCGTCGATTGACATGATTTGCGAGTGGCGCGCCGCCTGGCACTTTTGCGATCCGTGCGCAAGCTGGATACTGGTGAATCAAATGGAATCCTGGGTGGCGTGGAGGCCGGCTTCAGCCGGGCACGGGCCTTTCTACCTTGTTGCCGGGCTGACGGAGACCGTCATTCCCGCGAAAGCGGCAATCCAACCAAGGGTTTATTGGAGACGCGTGGATTCCCGCTTTCGCGGGAATGACAACGCTCCGCTTGACGGCCGCTCTTGCTTGCGGCCAAGGGCCTCCCAGCTCTACTGCCAGTTCGACCGGCCCCAAGCAATCAGGTTCGCAAATCCGGAGCCGCTCGAGAAGATGTTGTTGTCCTCGGTGGAGAAGGGGAATTGGTACTCCTCTTCCTGACCGCTCACCACGCCCACCACTCTCGGATCGTTGCCCCACCACGCAAAGATGGGGCCGCCCGAGTCTCCCGGCGTGACGTCGGAGTCGTTGCTTTCCAGCTCCTGCCCGCCGTTCGAATCGCCATCATCGTCGTGAATATCGATGCCCCCCTGCCACGAGGGCTGCTCGCCGGCGGCGACGGCCACCGGGTAACCCAAAACCGTCCACACGTTCAGACCATCCCAGCCGCTGTCATAGCCGTTGAACCCGAAATAGCCGGCCTGATTTCCCACCGGGTTATAGAGCTTGCAGATGGCCCAGTCGTAGCCGGCCACCTGGTCGCCCGTGTCGTAGCCCAGCACGTCCGACACATACGACTCCACGCCCGCGCCATACAGTGACGAGCCGTTGAAGTAGTCGGGAACGAACCGCATCCACCAGTTGTGGTTATAGACGTCGCCCCAGGGCACTACGTGGCCGGCCGTCACCACGATGTTGCCGTAGACCAGCGCCCCGCTGCCCATCATACCGGCGCTGTTGTAAACTTTGCCCACGCATCCCCAGGGATAACTCGCGTCCTCGTAGGGTTGCCGCGCATCGTTGCCAAAGACGTAGAGCGGGGTGACGTGACGGCCATTGAATCGCCGCAAGCGCGGCGCGGCGCGGCGAGGAACCGTCCGGGGCTGGTAGAGTTGATTTAGCCAGGCGGGCCGCTTGCCGGTGACGTCCACGGCGGGATCAATAGCGGCGGCGATGGTTTCCGGCTTCATGCGCGCCGCGCTTTTGCCGGGCAGCCCCACCACTTGTTGCTCGGATTGATTCGCAACCGTGATTTGCCACACAGACCGCTCGCCGTGCTCATCCATTTTCTTGGCCTGGGTGACGGGGTGTTTGGCCCCCATCGCTGACACATAAAACGACCGCTTGGACGCCTGCGCCAGAAGCGCGGCCGGCGGCTTTGAATTCGCCAAAATCGGGTCCTTCCGCACCACGTCGTGCAGCGATAGCGGGCGTTTCCGCTCTCCCCAAAAATTCATGATGTCAACTTTGCGCGTCGCCATATGCAGTGATCCTCCTGGCGTATAGTGCAGGACCGGGGCGAATCGTTACGGTCAACGCGCATATTGTTCAAAAATGAATGCGCTTAGCGCCGAGCGACTGGCGGCCCCAACCAAAAGCGGTTGCCATCCTGAGCGCGGTCATTCCCGCGAAAGCGGGAATCCACGCACGGGCAATGGACTCTTTATGGATTCCTTCTTTCGCGGGAATGACTGTCTCCCTAACGCAAGGTGGTGGCCTGAAAAGCTACAGAAAAGCAAGAATTCACGGCCTTGCGATGCAGAGCGATACCACGGCGCGAGTGGCGCATGCATCCGCTGTTTACGCATGCAACGTAACGCGCAAAATGACGGGACGCCCCGCCCGGCGCTTCAGAATGTGCTGTGAAGTTTGTGGTCGATATCCGCCCAGAACTCGGCGGCAAGGTTGTAGAGGGCGGTATCGCCAAGGTCCCACCCGACGCGGCTCAAGGTCAGTCCGAAGCCTCGATCTCCACGTGGGTAGTAGAGGTTGGAGGCGGTGGCGGCGAGGAGGGTACCGGATAGCGCCGAGGTATTGACGGCGGTGCCGCCCGCATCGGTTCGGGTGATGAAAACGCGGGACACCGCGTAAAGCATGCGCCTGCCGGTGGAGCCTTGTCCCAGCCGGAAATAGCGGGGATCCTGGCGCAGAAGCACCGAAAAGACATAATCCCCCAGGAAGCTGGAGATGTCGCCGTCCAATTCTGCCGAGCCGAAACACTTTCCATATCCGCCCCAGCCTTTGCCATAGCCGCAGAACCCAGCGCGGCCCGAATTTTCCAGCCGTGCCTCAGCGGCGCCGGCCGCGAGGCCCAACGGATCGTATGCCCCGCGCGCCCACTCGTCAAACTTCTCCCGGGGAGTAAGCGGCTTCGCGTTTTTCAGGTAATCGACCTTAAAGGCCGGAACCACCCAAAAAATATGTCCGGGTGAACCCTTGTCGGAAGGTGGGCGCTCCGATTTTGACTCTGATTGACTCTGGCTCCCGGCACTCAGCTTGGTGTCGCGATGCTCCGAACCCCAAAACGAACCGGCCCACGGACCTCCATTTTCCGGGGCCGCCGAGCTGCCTGCGAACTCACTGGCGTCGAAGGGATGGCGGCGGTGTGGGCTGGCCCACAATGGACGGGAGGCAACCGAAAGCCACAGACCACGAAACAGCGGCGGTTGCGCTTTGGGCAATGGGGTGTAAGATGCATCGAAACATCGAAGCCAGCCAGCTTCGCTTTCCTGGGTCTGTGACTCGAATCCCTGCTGCCCCGAGGGCGCCGGCGGCTGTGAAGGGGGTAACAGCGATTGGGCGTACAGGCACGCAGTCAGCGCCCAACCGAGCGGGAGGAGCCGGGAGATGCTTCCCACGGCGGACCGGATGCGGATGGCAAGGGTTAGAGCTCCAGAACAGCGCCAAAATCGCATGTACCTTTTGATGATAGGCGGCAGGAGTTTAGACCATTTTTCCTTATCAGCTTCGCTAGGGTCTTGCGAGCGACGCAGAGAGGCCGCTGCTTGGCGCGTTTGCGATCGTCTTAGCGCAGACCGCCGTTTTTGCCGGTCTGCGGCTTTTTGACTGAATTCGTGAACAAGCCGCGGACTCTCAGCCGTGAAGGTCCGCGCCATCGGCTCCGGCGATGTACCGGAATGCTACACTTTAGCCCTCGCTGTGCCGCTCGGAGCGAAATTATAGCCGCCAAGTCGTAGAAAATCCGCCGCTCAAAAATTCTTTCTCACCCGTCTCGCCTGTCTCCACCGTCTCATTCCACCCTGTTACAGTCTCTTCTATTCCTCGAGGAGCTGTTAACGACGCGGCCGGAACTGGGCCGCACATCGCCCCTTCCGAAAGCCGGGGCGGTTGGAAGAGTTTGTTGTCACTTCACCGCACTGCGCAAGTGGTGCAGTTTTCCCAACCTTCGGGTTGGCTCCCGCTGTCGAGATCATGCAGCCGCTCACTTGCCGCCCGCCCGCGGGCCCGAGCCGAGCGTAAGCCAAGGGTGCGGGCTAAGAGCCGGTGTTTTACGCGGCCCGTCGGGCGCCGGCCGAAAAATCCCACATGCGGGCTGGGCGACGGTGGGTGCTTTACCGGTTCCTGACCCTCGCCGCGACACTCACCGAACCGGCCCTTTAACGGCAAGCTCTTCTAACCACCTCGGCTTTCGGCAGGCAAGGAAAAAAACAACGGGTAGATACAAGCGCGGACCTTGTGCTTGTCAAGGTCTGCGGCTCTTGGAAACCAACGAACGACCACAGAGTTTCCGGGAAGCGACACTTCCCGCTGCCTGGCTTTCCCAATGCGTGTCTTCTCTCCAACCGACCGTGATGCCCAACCATTCCCCAAACCAGGGCTGGCCGAGACCTCTCCTTGCAGCTTTGCGCCAGCCACGAACGTTCCGAGCCCGCCCAGCAATCCCATAAAAGATGAGGTCGGCGCCATCCGACCCGGCAGCGAAAATCACCAATCTGAAAAAGGATTGTTTAAGCAAACCCATAACTTATTGATAAAAAAGATAAATCATGGTTCAAAATGAATCCAAACCCAAAAAGCAAACCCATTGAAGTACTAGCAAGCCTTTTATTATGAGTAGCTTGTGGTTATTTTTCGAAGGAAGTCAGGCAAGTGATGAAATAGAAATGAGTTAGAACGTAATTTGGCTTTGCTTCCGGCTTTTTGAGTGTTAAGAACGCCAAAATGCAGCTACATCCTATGCGCGAATCTCAAGGACCGGCAGGACAGGAGACAGCTATCGGGTACGCGGGGGTTGACTTTGAAGGTCAATCCAAAGCAACCCATGAACCGATCGCCGTCGCGCCGGCATTACCTTAAGCATCACTTAATGGTCTTCGGCGGTAGTGGTGCAGTTTGGCTTCTGTAGCGGCGGTCTGTGACCGCCGCTGTTGATTTCACATCGTTTTCGGCGCTCATAGAGC
>JBOGKI010000285.1:0-6340 GCA_050745605.1 Terriglobia bacterium
ATGCTCTGAAGAACAAAGTGCTTCTGCCCATCCTGGGCGCGCCCTTTGGGCGAGTGGTGGAAAACGGAGAGTTGGTCCTAACCATCGAAGACGCCGGTTTCTTCGTGAATTATCATGACAATAAGCTGCCGGTGTCAGTCGAGTCTTACCGCCAAATCTTGAGCTATCAGCTCGATTCTCTTGAATGCTCGCACCGAGCGGACGAGGCCGCCGTCCGCGAAATTCGGGAAATCAACCATGCCATAAGCCGGTTTTCGCCGGATTCCAATGAGGAGGCCTCGCCCACCGCCCAACAACCTCATGGTGAACGAATCGCCGCTGCCGCCACTGCCAAGGCCCGGCTTTTGCGGGTGTACCGGCGCTCGGCGGCTGCGAAACAGTTCATCGATGACAATCTGAGCGCCTTTAATGGCAGGAGGGGTGACCCCGCCAGCTTCAGCCTGATCGAGAACCTTTTGGACCAACAGCATTACTGGCTTTCCTTCTGGCGGCTGGCGAACGAAGAAATCAATTACCGCCGGTTTTTTACGATTAGTGAGCTGGTGGGGATTCGGGTCGAGGACCCCAGAGTATTTGAGGAGACCCATGCGCTTTTCAAGCGGCTAATTGATGGGGGTGCGGTGGGGGGAATTCGTGTTGATCATATCGACGGTCTGCGCGACCCGGCCGATTATCTCCATCGGTTGCAAAGTTATTTAACTTCAGCTCGAGTTTCTGGAGATTCTGGAAAGCCGGCGCTCAAGCCGGTTTACATGGTGGTGGAGAAAATCCTCGCCGAGGACGAGACCTTGCGGAAGGATTGGCCAGTCTCTGGAACCACGGGGTATGACTTTCTCAACATCCTGAACGGAGTCTTCATCAAGGCCGACGGACTTTCGGAGTTGACGCGAATTTACGGCCACTTCGTGGGTTCACCAGCCTCTTTTGAAGATATCGTCCATGATAAGAAGATCCTGGTGATGGAGACTCTGTTCGGCGGCGAGATGAGCTCCTTGGGTAGCATGCTCGGCCGTTTGGCAGAACGGGACCGCTATGCCCGAGACCTTCCTTTGCAGGAGTTGGCCAAAGCTCTGGTTGAAATCACGGCTTGTTTTCCGGTCTATCGCACTTATATCCGGGATTTTCACGTCTCCGCCATGGATCAGCGAGTTATCCAGCTTGCCTTGAGGGAGGCGCAGCGCCGGAAGCCTGCTCTGAACTCATCCCTATTTGACTTTCTCCGCCGCGTGCTGATGCTCGAAGACACGGCCTCGGCTTCTGCCGAGCAGAAACAGAACTGGCTGGACTTTGTCATGCGCTGGCAACAGTTCACCGGTCCCATCATGGCGAAGGGATGCGAAGATACGGCGCTCTACGTCTATAACCGCCTGGTGTCAGCCAACGAGGTCGGAGGCAACCCCAGCCACTCCAGTGTGTCCCTCCAGAAGTTCCATCACCACATGCAGAGCCGGAGGATTCACTTTCCCCATACCCTGAATGCCACCACCACGCATGACACCAAGCGTTCCGAAGACGTCCGGGCCAGGATTAACGTGCTATCTGAAATTCCCGAGGTCTGGGAAAGGCATCTCAACCTATGGAGCCGCTGGAACGAGTCCAAGAAAAAATCCTGGAGAGGCCAATGGGTTCCCGACCGCAATGAGGAGGTTCTCCTTTACCAGACGTTGATCGGCGCATGGCCTCTCCAGGCGAAGGAGTCGCCGGCCTTCAGAGAGCGGCTGCAAAATTACGTCATTAAGGCGGCTCGAGAAGCGAAAGCTCATACGCGCTGGATCCGGCCGGACGTCGAGCGCGAGAAGATCCTCGCGGGCTTCGTTCAAGAGATTCTGAACCCCTCATCGGCTAACAGGTTTTTGCGGGATTTCCTGCGATTCCAGCGCCCCATCGCATTTTTCGGGGCGCTCAATTCGCTCTCGCAATTGGTCCTTAAAATCTGTTCTCCTGGTGTCCCTGACTTTTACCAGGGCGGCGAGCTCTGGGATTTGCGGTTGGTCGATCCGGATAATCGCGGTCCGGTCGATTTTTCTCTAAGGGCCCGGCTTTTGGAAAGTCTGAGGAGAATGCAAGAGACGGAGGAGCTGCGGCTGGCGCGCGACCTGCTCGAGGCATGGCAGGATGGCCGGATTAAGCTCTACGTGACCTCAAAGGCCTTGAATTTCAGGACGGGCCATCCACGTTTGTTTCTCGACGGAGATTACGTGCCTCTGGAGGTTCACGGGCCTGCGCCGAATCACGTTTGCGCCTTCGCGCGGCGCTACAAAGAGGAATGGACTCTGGTTGCTGTGCCCCGCATGCTGCTGGGCAAATCTCTGGCTCCGCATTTTCCTCTGGGTCCAACAGCGTGGGGGGACGAGAACCGTCTTCTGCTGCCAGCCGGAGCTCCGCCCCGCTGGAAAAATGTATTTACCGGCGAAGCCATTTTGCTATCGGGCCGGCGTTACTTCCACCTCCACCGTTTATTTCAAAGCTTTCCTGTAGCGTTGCTGGCCGGCATTTCCAGGACGTAAGCAGGAGTGGTGAATAATCCGGGCTAAGGCCAATGCTGTTCACTTAGGCCACTGTACCAGCGAACCCAATTTCAGATGCGACGTAGGGGCGGGTCTTGTGCCCGCCCGCGGGCGACCACAAGGGTCGCCCCTACCCTTAACTGAACAGCATTGGGGCTAAGGCGCTCAGGCCGCAACACGAAAAATTAACTGCGGATGTTTCGCCTGACATATTGGATGTAGGGGCGGGCCTTGTGCCCGCCCGAAAGGGTACGCGCCAGGGGTACCGCTGCCCGGGCCGCCCGTGATCTGCCCCGGGCGTTTCCTTCGGCAACGGGTCAGTGGCACAATAGACAGAGGGGGGAAGATGCTGCCCGGATGAAGCGAACGCCGTGCAGAAAGGCCGTTTTGGGTTTGATGATGAACAGCATCAGGGATTCGGTCCTTCGAAAGCCAAGCTGCCTGGTCTGGGGGATCGTTGTGATCCTGCCGCTGCTTGCGGCCAAGCCGGCGCTGCCTCAAGATCCATCGTCCGCTTTGAACCCTTCGGTGGCAGGACAGAATCGCACGGGTGCGGTTCACTACCGGACTCTTAGCTCGATCCGCGTTCAATCCTCTCTGGTGGTGGTGCCGGTTACGGTGATGAGCCCTTCGGGGGATTTTGTCGAGAACCTCAGCCAGACAGATTTCCAGGTGCTGGATGATGGCGTTCCGCAACGAATTACGCGATTCGGGCTGGTCATGGAGCCTGTCGCCGCCGTCGTGGTGGTGCAAGCGAATGAGGCCGTGGCTCCTCTTTTGGATCAGGTCCATCCCTTGGGTTCTCTTTTTTCCAACCTGCTCTTAGGCGCGTCCGGAGAGGCCGCCGTGATCACTTATTCTGACCGGCTCCAAGTGGTCCAAAGTTTTTCAAGCGATGCTTCAACCCTGGCGCAGACCTTGACCGAGATCACGGCAAGCGGCAGCAAGGCCCGGCTGAATGATGCGCTGGGGCGCGCCATCTTGATGCTGGCCAACCGCGCCAAGGTTGACCGGCGCGCGATGATTATTCTTTCGGACGGGTCGGACCGGGGCAGTGCCACCACTCGATCGCAAATCCTCCGTGCCGCGACCGCCGCCAACGTAGCCATCTACGGGCTGCGATTCGGCGCCATCGAAGCCTCCCTGAAGCGCAACGCCACTCCGGCTCCGCCCCAACCGTCGGCGGTCCCTCCCCCGGCTTCCACCCCAAGCGCCGCCAGCGCCACCGACGGGATTAATCTCGCGCCGCTGGCCGGACTGGCTCTGGGCGTGGGCTCCGCCGCCGTTCATAAGAATTTGCTGCATTGGTATGCAGGTTATACCGGCGGCGTCTCCTACACGAATTCGAAAAAAGACTCTTTGCAGAACCAACTGCAAAGAATTGCCCTCGAAATCAACAGCCAATACGTCCTAGCCTACGTTCCTAACACTCTGGACAAAACCGGATTCCACCGCATTCGCGTTAAGGTGTCGCAACCCAAGCTGCGCGTTCGAGCGCGAGCCGGCTACTTCTACGGCTTGCCGGAATGAAGCCCCCGAAAATTTCAGTAAGGCCAACGGATTAGCTCGACCGATCACCAGGCGGTATCACGGCTAAGCCGGGTCCGGGTGTAGGGTAGGTACGACAGTAAATGAAAATGCCCAGCGCCGCTAGGAAGGAAAGGACAAGGAGCATCCGGTTGAACGACTAGTCCGAATTATTCACGAGGCCCATGGAAAAATCGGAAGGGCGGGGGTTTAACCCCGCCGCCAGAGAAGGAAACTCAGCAGGACCGCTTCACGGCAGGGTTAAAACCCTGCCCTTCCTTTCCCGGTCAAGACATTCATGAATAATCCAGGCTAGAACGCAACTATTCAGCCCGCAGAGCTTCTACCGGATTGACGGACGCGGCGCGGCGGGCGGGAATATAGCTGGCCAGGAGAGACGCAAGGGCGAGCACCGCAGCGACAGCGGCCAACGTCGGCACATCCCATGCTTCCGTGCCGAAGAGCAGCGTGCGCATCAAAGTTGCCGCAGCCACGGAGCACACGAGGCCCAGGACGATACCGAGGGCGGTCAACCATCCTGCTTCCTTCAGGATGAGCTGATAGACAGATCTGCGCTGCGCGCCAAGCGCCATGCGAATGCCGATTTCGCGCGTTCGCTGGCTCACCGAGTAGGCAATCACTCCGTAGAGCCCGACCACGCTCAACAGCAATGCCAGGGCGGCGAAGCCTCCCACCAGCCAGGCTGAAGAGCGGTGCAGATAGGCGGTCTGAGATTCATTGATTCTTTCGCCCATGGTCATCTCGCCACCCGTACCGACGTTGGGGTCGATCCGATGGATGGCGGCGTCCAGCGTTGGGAGTACCGACTGCGGGGTCAGCGAAGTTCGAGCGACGACAGCGAAAAAGGTCTCGGGGCTCTGATTAAAGGGATAATATACGGCCGGCACGATTTCTGAATCGAGCGAGCCTTCCCGAACATCGTCCACAACGCCGATGATCTCCTTGATCGACTTCGGCGACAGGTCGTCGTCGCCAATCCTCTGGCCGATCGGATCTTCACCGGAGAAATATTTTCTTGCCAAGGCCTGGTTAATGATAGCCACGCGAGGCTTCGATTCGTCTTCCGCATCCGTAAAGTAACGGCCGCGCAGCAGCTTCGCCTGCAGCGTGTTAAGGTAATCGGAACTCACCTCCCGAAAGGGCACTTCATTGTGCTCTCCGTGGTACGGCCGGCCCACAAATCTGATCCAATCCGTGTTGCCATTGCCACTCAGAGGTGGCCGGCTGGAGAGGCCCACAGATTTTACGCCGGGCAGGCTCGCAATGCGGCTCACCACTTGTCGCCCGAGCCGGACGGCCTGCTCGTCCTTTCCGTAGCTGACCTCCGGCGCCGCGATCCACAGCATAGCCAGATGATCCGGCTGGAAGCCGAGGTCTACGTGGAGCAGGCGGTAGAAGCTCTTGCCAAGCAGCCCAGCACCCACCAGGAGGACCACAGCGATGGCCAGCTCCACGACCACCAGATTAGAACCGAAGCGGCGCCACAGGGTTCCAGCAGAGGTGCGACCGCCCTCCGCTAGGCCTTCGCGCACCTCCGTCAAAGGCAACCGTACGATGGGTGTGATCGAAAACAATGTTGCCGCCAGCAGGGAGATCGCGCCTGCAAAGGCCAACACATGGAGATTCACGCCGAGTCCACGTAGATACGGCATCCCCGTCATCATGTCGGCGGGAATAAGCCGGATCAGCAGTTGCATGGCCCACTCCGCACAGATCAAGCCCAACACGCTGCCTGCTGCTACCAGCACCAACCCTTCGGTCACGAATTGGCGGATTAAGCGCGCGGGCGACGCACCCAGCGCTCCCCGCACTGCGATCTCGCGCTTGCGGCTTTCGGAGCGGACCAGCAGCAGACTGGCTACATTCACGGATGCGATCACCAGCAGCAGACCCGCCCCGCCGAGCAGCACCAGCAGGATGGGGCGGATATCTCCGACAATGATCGCGGACAGAGGTAGGACGCTCGCGCCCTGACCGCGGTTGGAATCGGGATACCGCTTTTCCAGTTGTTGCGCAATGGACTTCATGTCGGCAAACGCTGCCTGCACAGAGACACCGGCTTTGAGCCGCCCTACACCGTCCAGAGTGTGGCAACTTCGCCTGAGGTCACAGGAGCCGGAAGGGTGCAGCGTTGTCCAGAAACCCGAAGACCCGAGAGGCGCAAATTGAAAATCCCTCGGCAGCACTCCGATGATGGTGTACGGAACCCCACTGAGTGTAACCGCCTGGCCCATCACATTCTTTCTTCCGCCGAACCACTTCTGCCATGCGGCGTAACTCAGGAT
>JBOGKI010000286.1:0-6275 GCA_050745605.1 Terriglobia bacterium
GTGCCCAAGAGAAGAATTCGCCTCGTCATCATGCGTTTCCACTCCCCTGGTAAGTTGAATTGCAGCGTAACCGTCCGAGGCCAGTTGATCCCGGCCCTGGATGCTGAGCTACCGCCGGAAGGGCCGCGCCGCGAGGATCTTTCCGCCTTCTTGTATGGTGTAAGTGGCGTTGGCCTTCAGATTTTTCAAATAGTCTTTTTGTCCGCTGGGCCAATCGATTTTCACGCTATCGGCCTGCGCGAGTTTTTCGAGACCAAAGGTGAGAGTGCTCTCGCTTTGAGAGCAATAGCTGGATCCGGAGTGGACGGTCTGCCGGTTTGTGCCTTCGGGGGTGCTGACCATGACCAGCGCGCCGATGCCATCGCGATTGGAACGCGTGCCCACGGTCTTGATGCGGATGGCGTTATTGGCGCTTCCTCCGACGTTGTGAAACAGGTAAGCTGGGCCGGCATTGGTGGTCAGCAGAATGTCGAGCGCTCCATCGTTGTCGATGTCGGCGTAGGCAGCGCCGCGCGCCACAAATTGTTGGGTGAAACCAGCTTCCTGGCTGACGTTGGTAAATTTGCTGTGGCCATCGTTGTGGAAGAGAAGCGGTTTCTCCGCATAGCTCACTTGCGGCTGAATACGGTTAATCTGCGGCTCAATGTGGCCGTTGGCGACGAAAAGGTCCTCCAGGCCGTCCAGATCATAGTCAAAGAAGAAGAGTCCGAAGGAGAGAGAAAGCAAGCTGGAGCGGCCGAGGGCTGTGGACGGGGCAATATCAATGAAGAAGCGGTTGCCCTCGTTGTGGTAGAGGCCGAGCATTTCGTTCGAGAAGTTGCCGATGGCGAGACTGGGATGGCCGGAGTCGTCAAAATCGTCCGCATCGATGCCCATCGCGCCGCGAGCGATGCCATCTTCGCTCAATGCGATTCCCGCCTGCACGGCCTGCTCGGTGAACGTGCCGTTACGGTTGTTATGGTAGAGCTTGTTGGGCTGAGTGTCATTGGAGACGGCAATATCCGGCCAGCCGTCGCCGTCATAATCAATCACCGCAACGCCCAGCGACTTGCTGGTGGGATCGTAAATTCCCGCCTTGCCGGTCACGTCCTCGAACCGGCCATCCCCCAGGTTATGGAACAGGCGGCAGGTGTCGCCATGGTAGGCCTCGGGAGTGCAATAGGATTTGGTGTGGCCGTCGAGCGAGCAGTATAGATCCGTCTTCTCAGTCCACCGGACGTAATTGGTGACGAACAGGTCCAGCTTTCCATCGCGGTCGTAATCCAGCCATGCGGCGCTGGCGCCAAAGCCGGTGTTATTCACGCCCGCTCTTTTGGTGACGTCCCTGAAAGTTCCGTTGTGGTCGTTGTGGAAGAGGTGTGCTTCACCCAGACCGGTGACATAAATATCGTCCCAGCCGTCGTTGTCGTAGTCTCCTACGGCGACGCCCATCCCGTACATTTCGATGTTCAACCCGGACTGAGCGGTGACATCCGTAAAGGTTCCGTTTCCGTTATTCCGGTACAATTTCATGGCGGAATGGCGGCGAAAGTGGCCCGGGAAGTCCTTGCCGTTAACCAGAAGAATGTCGGGATTGCCATCATTTTTGTAATCGATGAAGGCGCAACCGGACCCCAATGTCTCGGGCAGGTATTTCTTTCCAAAGGCTCCGTTGTTGTGAATGAAGCGAATGCCAGCCCTCCTCGTAATGTCTACAAAATGGATGGGGTTGCCGGGCGCAGGGCCAGAAAATAACGACTTCGGGAAAGCGGGCGAAGCGCCTGCAAGCATGCGGCCCGCAGGCCACAAGGCAGCCGAAGCACCCAAGGCCGCCAAGAAATTTCGCCGGGTCATGGCGCGCTGTTTCAACTCAGCGATGACCCCCGTACGGTGGAGATTGCGAGGCGGCATTTTCAGGAGCCCGCGCATCCGCGCGATGGAAAGATAAGGCGGCGAGATGTTGGCGGCGCTTCAAGGACCGGTGTGGAACGCTGGCCTGCGATGTGGCGTAGGCGTGCATTTCCTGGGTCATATCCGGGGGAAGATAATCCCCATGGGAAAGATATTTGGGGTCGATCGAATTATGCTCGTGAATGGGCTGGGCCTCGTTGTTGTCCCACGGATGGGATAGCTTGAAAGAGCCGGTGATGGCTCGTGCTGCTTCATAAGCTTTGAAGCGAAGGTAGAGCTTGGTCTCCCGGTCCGCCAAATCCTCTTTATTCAGGCCGCGGTAACACAACATCAGATTGTAATGAGCGTCCAAGTCCTCGGGATCAATGCTCAGGGTCTTATCGAGCTGCTGGACGGCGGCGGAGTACTTCCGTTGCAGGAAAAGCATGCGTCCCATCTGGTCCCGGACGACTCGGTCGTTGGGATACTCCGCAGCGGCCGCGGCGAACTGCTGATAAGCCGCCGGGTAATCCCCGTCTGCCTTCAAGACCAGCCCCTCATAGTAGTGGGCGCTGGCCAGCTTGGGATTATTGTCAAAAGCTTTTTGCAGAATGGGCTTGGCGGCGTCCGTATTTCCTTCCTGAACCAGAGCCCGCGCAATGTTCACCCAACCATCCGCGTAACCGGGATTGAGCCGAGTCACCACCCGGAACGCGCGCTCCGCGCCTTTCAGATCGCCCTGAAGCAGGAGGCCGATTCCGTAGTCATTCCAACGGTCCCAGGCCTTTGCATCGTAATTGATGTCTTGCTCAAAGCCCTGATGATCGTCATTTGCGACCGGCACAGTGACTTGATCCTGCGCGATCACCACGATGGGGACGTTCGGAATACCCTTTATGCTTTCGGAATCTTTCGAGGTATCTCCAGTAAAAACCCAGGTCCCGTCGTCATAATTCTTAGTAACGGCTGGATGGGGATCAGCGGGATTGCGGACCCCGGCAAAGGCCCATTGCGTGATCCACCAATCGAACTTTCGATAATTCAGCTTGGCCGTGAAGGTGATCTGATCACCACAATCCTTGGGGATTTTCAGCCGGTAGTGAACGGTGTCGGCAGCGCCGGGGGCAATCAGGCGAGTGTACATGACGGCGTGGGTGGACCAGGAATTGCGCTTATTGACGACGTTCCCCTGTCCATCAAGCTGTAAGGAGCGATAGAAGTGGGCGGAGGGATCGACCGGTCCCTTGCCGTTATCCGCTACGGCGCCGCTCCAGAAGATGATATGCCCCTTGTTGTCGCGCGCCTTGAGCTCCAGCCAGCAATCAAATGCATCCACCGTTCCACCCGGGAAGAAATGACCCAACCGCAGGGTCCGAACCACAACTTCTACCCGGACGTCCTGGCCTCTTTTCAACGAGGCGGACACATCCCCCAGCGGCGCGATGAGCTGGGCGGGCGGCACCACCGCCGTCTCCGCCGCCGAAAAACCGCGGGAGGATTCTTCACCCACGGCGAAAGTGGTGGATAACTGCGGAGCACCGCTGGCTGGACCCGCCATCTCAGCCTTCGTAGGGCCATTGGGCGGCTCCTGGGCGAGCGCGAAGATATCGACTCTTAAGGCGCCCTTTAAAAAACTCTCAACGGCTTTCACCTGCGCTTCGTCGCCCTGCGATGTGGGCACCGCGGTGTTGGCGGCGGCAAAGCGATGCGAGTGGACGAATCCGTGAATATTGCCGAAATCATTCGACTTCACCAGCGGCATGTGGCAATTCACGCACTCCTGAGGGTGAGGCGGATAATAGAAGGACCGCGCGCCCTGGCCTGAAACGCCGCTTGCCTGCCAGTTATCATACTCGTCGAACCCGCGGATCCAGCGGTAGTGGTTGACCGGGACGTCCAAATGGACTTTGTGACAAGCTGAGCAGAAGCTGGGAACTTCATTGGGTTGCCGGTGGAACGGCTTCAGGAAGACAGCCCGGTGCGGCTTGGGATCGAGTCGGACCAGGTAGTCGTGCAGCATCCGCATGGCGGGATTCTTGCTGACGGCGTACTTGGTGAGCGCGGGATGCTCGATCACGAATCCGCCGTTGCCCATGGTGCTACCCACGTGGACAATGGCGTGGCAGGACATGCAGCCCAGGCCCGCCTGTCCGCCCGGCGTCTCTTCGATTTCCCGGATGGGGTGAGTTTGCATCACGTCCGAAAAGACCAGGGCATGATCATGACATCCTCCACACCACAGCGAGGACTTGATGCCGACGGTATCCTGCATGTACTCGATCGCCTTGCGATACCACTGATTGTTGAACGATGAATAGTGATGCATGGAACTGTACCACTGGTGGTAGATGTCGGCATGGCAGCGCTCGCAAGCCTTGGAGTCTTCGAAAAAGCTTGACGGGATCGTTTTGCCGTCGGCGGTCTGAGCTGAACTGGGGAATACCAGGGAATTCTTGCCACCACCTTCCTGGTCCATACTCAGTGGCGCCGTGGATGGATTGCGGATGAAGTGATTGGGGTTCGGATCGAAGTGATGATACGCGACGACACCCACGTAAAAGACGCCAGCAATGATGAAGAGAGAAAAGCTCCATTTCCAGATATGGGCTGGGACGAACACACTCGACTCCGCGGCATTTCCTTGGCGGCGGGGCCGGATTTTGACCACGAGCAGGAGAAGCGCCAGCACCGAGAAGCTGACGTGGCAATAGAGTTCAATCGAATGTGGCCGGGTCATCCCAAAAAAGGCGAGGTAGACCCCCAAAGCCACGGCGATCAGGGTGCTGCCCCCCAGGGCCATTCCCAGGCTACCCCTGAAAAAGGCGCTGTTACGAACCAGGAAAATCACCAGCAGGACAATCGCCGCGATTCCGAGCCCCAGATGGAGCAGCATGTTGACGACATAAAACATGTCCGGAGTGGTGAACGCGGCCAGATAGGCGGCATTCAAGGTCAGAAGAACAGCCAGGATCAACAGGCCTCCACCGATGAGACTTTTCAACCTGGTTTTGTTCTGCATGCTCATCGGCAAGCTCTACGCGGCGCTGCTTGGCCCGTCTTGACGCACAGGAACCCGGTCGGAGGCGCTCTGCCCTCTGAGGTCCCCGCTGATCCGCTCAGAAATCTGTCGATAGGATTGCGAGTGCCATCCCACGTGGGCACTCTGCACCATATCCACAGCCTCATTATTAGTCAATAGTGTGCACTGACTAGGTTGCCGGTTTATTTTGATTAACCGCTTACCGCGTATGCGAGAATTGACTCCACCGGGGCAGGAAGGCTTAGGATAGTATGGTGACCTCGGAGAACGGGCCCTGGGATGTTGTATGCGGCGGTAGGAGAGACCATTCTTCAGCGCGCGTCTTCTTCAATGAGCCGATTTGATTGAAGTATGAGCCAAACCGAATCCCATCACGACCTGATCAAAGAAATCCCATCGCCTCTCACCCGGTTGTGGGTGGGGCTTTGCATCATCCTTTCGATCTTCATCTTTTTCGCGTATTACACGGCCCGGCAGATCCGCTGGCTTGAGGATTTTCAGGTGAATGTCGTCCAGAGGAACCGCAAGGCCTCACTCCAATTGCTCCGCCTGCAAAATGACGCTTATGAACTGGGAATTTCCCTCCGGGATATGAGCCTGGGGCACCTGGAGTATCCCATCCATGATTGGAGGCCTGAGTTTAACCGTCTGCGCGGCGACATGGAGAATGCGCTGGCGCTGGAACGGGAATTCGCGCTCAGCGCCACGCTAACCGATGACAAGTACGCGGAGCTCCGGTCTGGCCTTCAGGATTTCTGGACAGAGGCGAACCGCGTTTTTACCCAGGCCCAAGCGGGGCGCGAGCGCGAAGCCCGCGCCATGATCCAGGGCGAATTGGAAAGCCGCCGGGCGGTGATCAGCGAGATTGTGGCGCGATTACTGGTGATGAATGACCAGGCGCAGGTTGCGGCCAACCGGCGCATCAATCAGGTCTATACCAACTTCAAGAGCGAAAACCTGATCGTTCTCGCCTTCCTCCTTTTGATTGCAGTTGGAACGGGACTTTACACTCTTCAGGCGAACCGGACTATTTACCAGAAGCTGAAACAGCTTGCTTCCAAGCTTCAGTTGCAATCAGTGCAGCTTCGCAAACTTTCCTGGAAACTCATCGACGTTCAGGAAGAGACGCTCCGGCAAGTCGCGCACGATCTTCACGACGAGTTTGGCCAGATTCTGACGGCGGTGGGCATCATGCTGAGCCGTATCGGGCAAAGAGCCAAGGTGGCCGATCCCGAACTGCTGCAGGACGCCCAGACCGTCAAGAATCTTGTTGAGGAGACGCTGCAGAGCGTTCGCGACCGCTCCCAGATGTTGCGGCCCGCCATCCTGGACGACTTCGGCCTGATGAAAACGCTAGGATGGTTTG
>JBOGKI010000287.1:0-6273 GCA_050745605.1 Terriglobia bacterium
GGTTAAAACCGTGCCCTTCCCGTCCTCCAGCAGGAGTTCGTGAATAGTCCGGGCTGATCCATTCAACGCTGATGACAGCGCCGCTGCAACTCGGCGCAATCGAAGGCCATGACTCCATCAAATTCCCAAAAGACCAAAATCAAGTTCGGCACGGATGGCTGGCGCGGGGTGATTGGAGGCGACTTCACTTTCGCCAACCTCCGTCGTGTCGCTCAGGCGATTGCTCACTACGCCCGTGAGGAAAGCCAAGCTTCCTCGCGCGGCCTCGTCATCGGCTACGACACGCGATTCCTCTCTCCGGAAAGCGCGTGCCTGGCGGCCGAGACGTGCGCCGACGCCGGTCTTCCGGTATTCCTGGCAGACCGCCCCACGCCCACGCCCGCCGTGAGTTTTGCGGTGGTGGACCGCAAGACCGCGGGCGGCATCATGATCACTGCCAGCCACAATCCTTATCGCTGGAACGGCGTCAAGTTCAAAGCGCCTTACGGGGGATCGGCCGCGCTCTCCATCATGCGGCGGATCGAAAAGCATCTTGGCGTGGTGGATCAAGCTGCCGCCCGGAGCCTGAAGCGCCAAGGCGGCAGCGTGCAGACGGTGGATCTGGTCACGCCTTATTTGGAGAAGATCAAAACCAAAGTCAGCCTGGAGCGCATTCGCTCCTCCGGCCTCCGCCTTGCCGTCGACCCCATGTACGGCGCGGCGCGCGGCTCGATTGCCCGGCTGTTCGACGAGGCGGATATCCCTTACCGCGAAATCCACGGCGAGCACAATCCACTCTTCCCCGGCCTGAACCCGGAGCCCATCGAGCCGCACGTGGCCGAGCTTCGTGACGCCGTGGTCAGTGGCGGCTATTCCGGAGGTCTCGCCACCGATGGCGATGCGGACCGCGTCGGGGCGATCGACCGCACCGGCTCATTCGTCGATTCCCACAAGATTTTTGCCATCCTGCTCAAACACCTGGTGGAAGATCTCGGCATGAGGGGGGAGGTGGTCCGCACGTTTTCCACCACCCAAATGATTGACAAGATCGCCCGCAAGCACCGCCTGCCGCTGCACGTTACCCCCATCGGCTTCAAGTACATTTGCGAGCTGATGCTGACGCGAGATGTGCTGATCGGCGGCGAGGAGAGCGGCGGCATTGGCGTGAAGGGTCACCTGCCGGAGCGTGACGGCATCCTCAATTCCCTTCTGCTGGCCGAAGTGATGGCGGAAAAGGGGAAGACGCTCGGTGAGCTCATTGACGAGCTGAGCGCCGAATTCGGCCCGCACTTTTACCAGCGCGTGGACCTGGAGCTGGAACGGCCGGCCATTGAGAGGCTGATGAAAAAGGTCGCGGCGGGCAAGATCAAAAGTGTGGCAGGGCGCAAGGTGACGGGTCTCGACAAGCTGGATGGCGTGAAATTGCTCTTCGGCCATTCCGCCTGGCTTCTGGTGCGTCCCTCCGGCACCGAGAACCTGCTGCGGCTCTATGCCGAAGCGCCGTCCCCGGACCAAGTCGCCGCTCTGCTGCATGAGATTGGCGACCGGGCGCGCGAAGAACTGTAGCGGCGGTCGGAGTTTACCCTGGCAGGGACCGCCGTCGAGATCAGCGGTCCGCGAAGAACTGTAGCGGCGGTCGGAGCTTAGCCTGGCAGGGACCGCCGTCCACATCGGCGGTCATAGACCGCCGCTACAGCGAGGATCTCCACACCAGCCCCTTACCCCAACTCCTTCCTCAACACTTCCTGCGCAAGCTGCGGGTTGGCTTGGCCGCGAGTCGCTTTCATCAACTGGCCGACGAGCCAGCCGAGCGTTGCCGTTTTCCCGGAGCGGTATTGCTCCACTTGCCTGGGATTTGCCTGAATGATTTCGCGGGCGGCGGCGGCAAGCGCTTCCGAATCGTTGATCTGCGCGAGGCCTTTCTCGGCCATTACCTCGGCCGCTTGCTTGCCGGTGGCAAACATTTCCGCCAGAATCTCCTTGCCCATCTTGCCAGAGATGTTTCCGCCGCTCACCAGCTTCACCAGCTCCGCAAGGTTCGCGGCGTCCACTGGCGACTGGCCAATTCCCTTGCCGCTCTCGTTCAGCAGGTACGTCAGTTCGCTCAGCACCCAATTGGCCGCCGCCTTGGGCTCACCGCTCAATCGTGCGGTTTCCTCGTAGAAGTTGGCGAGTTCCTGGGAGGCCGTCAGTTGGCGAGCGTCATAATCGGGCAAGCCGTATTCGCGCATCAGCCGTTCTTTGCGCGCTTGGGGCAACTCCGGCAGTGACTCCCGCACTTCGGCTTTCCACTCCTCGGTCATGACCAGCGGCAATAAATCCGGCTCCGGGAAGTAGCGGTAATCGTGGGCGAATTCCTTGGAGCGCATGCCATAGGTCCGTTGCTCCTTGCTGTCCCACAGGCGCGTCTCCTGCATGATGGCACCGCCGGCCTCAATCACCTGAATCTGCCTTGCCACTTCGTAAGCGAGCGCCTTCTGTAAAAACTTGAAGGAGTTCAGATTCTTGATCTCGGTCTTGGTGCCCAGCGCCTTCGCGCCGGCGGGGCGGATGCTGGCGTTCGCGTCGCAGCGCAGGCTGCCCTCTTCCATGTTGCAATCGGAGACTTCGAGGTAGAGCATCAGCGTCTTTAGCTGCGTCAGATAGTCATAGGCTTCTTCGGGCGAACGCAGGTCAGGCTCGCTGACGATTTCAATCAGCGGCACGCCGGAGCGGTTCAGATCGATATAGGAATGATTCTCTGAATCCGGGAAGCCCTCGTGCAGCGATTTACCCGCGTCCTCTTCCAGATGAACGCGCGTGATCCCGATGCGCTTCCGTTCGGCATTCGATTCGATTTCAATCCACCCGAATTCGGCCAACGGCTCGTCATACTGCGAGATCTGGTAGCCCTTGGGAAGGTCGGGATAGAAATAATTCTTGCGGGCAAAGCGAGACTGCGGATTGATCGCGCAATTCAGCGCCATCGCCGCCTTCATGGCCATGGTGACAACCTGGCGGTTGAGCACGGGCAAGGCTCCAGGCAGGCCCAGGCACACCGGGCAGACGTTGGAATTGGGCGGAGCGCCAAAACGGGTGGAGCAACCGCAGAAAATTTTGGATTGGGTCAGAAGCTGGACGTGAACTTCTAACCCAATCACGGTTTCGTATTTAGCGCCAACTTCATCGGCAACGAGCACGTTCTCTTCTCTTGGTCTTTCCTACGGGGCGCGACGCCTCGCAGATAGGGGATTCGCCCTCGAGGAGATCATTATAACCAATGTTTCAAAGGCCGAGGCCAGAGATAAGTGACAAGTGACGAGTGATGAGACAAGCGCTCAGCATTCAACGATGAGTTTTCAGCAGCACACGTGCAAGTGTAGTGTCCAAGAAATAAGTGGACAATCGGCGGGCCCGTAGCGCCGGCATCTTGCCGGCAAATGCCGCCGGGACGGCGGCGCTACATCGTCCACCCAATTACTGGACACTACACTAGCGGTTCCGGTTTTCTCCGGGCGCTGATTGCTGACCGCTGAATGCTGAGTGCTATTTGCTCGTCACTTGTCACTCTTTTCATTCCCTCCCCGTCAGCCTGCGGTAAACGTACCGCACTTCGCTTTGAACGGCGCGAAGTCTCTTCCCCAGCGGCACGCCGTCTGGAAGCAGCTCCCAGCGCCGCAGCAGATTTTCCGCCAGCTCGGCGTGGCCCCCCTGGTCCGGCAAGCCCGTCGCGGCCTTTCCGGTCACCAGCCGAACCGCATGGTCGAAGGCGCGCAGGAACCGCGCGCCCTCCGTCAGCGCCTCCGCGTCCTCGCGGCCCA
Source organism: Terriglobia bacterium (assembly GCA_050745605.1). Lineage (GTDB taxonomy): Bacteria > Acidobacteriota > Terriglobia > UBA7540 > UBA7540 > CALCEB01. Next base: position 3,780 of record JBOGKI010000287.1, read on the forward strand.
TGCACCCCGCCTCCTGCAAGGCTCGAATCTGCTCCGGCATGTTGGCGCCGGCCGGCGCGGCCACGCCATGGCGCAGGCGCAGATAGGAAACTGTGAATTCAACGTCATAGTAGCCGCCGGGCGCGGTTTTGGGATTGGACGGGGCCACCGTGATCTCTCTTTCCAGCCGCCGCCGCATCTGCTGGATGTCGCCTTCTAATTCCTCGCGGTTTCCGAAGCGGTCCATGATGGCGGTGGCGAGCTTCGCGCCGACTTCAAAACCGCGTGAAAGATTGCCCGCCACCGGCGCCGCCTTCAAGTAAGTCAATCCTTCCCACGCCTGCGCGTCTTCCTGGATGTAACGGACGAGCGAGCGTTCCATCACCAGCAGGTCGCCTTCCTGCCCACGCGGCCGCAGCCGGCAATCCACTGCGAAGATGCGGCCGTCGCGTGTGTAGCTGGAGAGCGCTTCGATGGTCTTTTCCGCGAGGCGCGTCCACAACGGCGCCTCCTCGGGTGGCGCGTCCGCGTCCAACACGAAAATCAGGTCGGCGTCGGACGCCAGGTCAAATTCGCTGATGCCGAGCCGTCCCAGCGCCAGCACCATCACCGGCAATTCGCCGGGCCGCGGGTGGTAAGGAAGAGAAAGCGTGTGATGCTCCAGCGCCTCGCGCCAGGCGACCCACAGGGCGCTCGCAATGGAGCGCGAAGCCAGCGCCGACCATCGGCCGAGCGATGTGAAGACGGAAGGCATGGCCGCCACGTCGCGGGCGCTGAGGGCGAGCGATTGCACGCGAAAGTGTCTGCGCAGAACCGCCATTTGCTGGCGCGCATCCCAGCCGGACTCCATGACCCACGGGAACGGGTCAGAAATCTGCGCCTCGGAAAATCCATCCCCGCTGTTTTCGGCGGCCAACTGGATCGCCATCTGCTCGGCCGGCGCTTGAAACCTGCCCTCATTCTCCTCACCGATCGCCGCCAAGTCCTCGGGGTGATGCGACACCAGCTCCGCCAGATAGGCGCTGGACCGGAGAATCATCAGCGCCCGCTCCAGCCTCGCCGGGTTCTCTCGAACCAGGGCGAAATGGTCCGCCGTGCCGAACAGGTTGCCGAGCAAGGCCGCAGCATTGCCGCGAACCGCAGCCGGAAGGCAGGATTGCCGCACGATGGCCGCCAGTTCCGGCGCGCTCGCGTCGAGAAATTCCAGGACAGTCTCGAAGCTGGCGCTGGCGGGATCCTGCAACAATGCGGGCGGAGGTTTAAGCTGATAAGCGCCGGCGCCCGCCGCGGCCGCGCGCGGATGGATCACTTTCTCATAAATCCCATCCACGCGCTGGAACACTTCCCGCACCCGCTGCTGAAGGATCGCCCCAGGCCGGGATCGGGCGCCCGCCGCCGCCTGGGCATCCACCCCCAACTGCCGGGCCAGCCGGTCTAGCGCCGCCTCATCGGCGGGCAGGCGATGGCTTTGCTGGCCGCCATCGAGCTGGATCGAGTGCTCCAGACGCCGCAGAAACTCATAAGCCGTGTTCAGCGCCGCATAGTCCTGGTCCGTGATCGAGCCTTTGTCGTTCAGCTTGCGCAGCGCCAGCACCGTGCCGCCGGAGCGCACCCAATGGTCGCGCCCGCCGTGCAGCCGCTGCAGGCATTGGGTGAGAAACTCAATATCGCGGATGCCGCCGCGATGGCGCTTCACGTCCACCGTCTCCGCCCGGCTCTCTCGCAGTTTTTTGGAAATCCTTTCGCGCGCCAGCAACACGCTTTCAATGGCGCTGAAGTCCGCCGGCGCGCCGTAAATGTAAGGCTCCACGCCGCGCAGGAATTCTCGCGTCAGCTTCTCATCTCCGGCGGAATGACGCGCCTTAATCAGCATCTGCAATTCCCAATCACGGGCGCGGTGCTCGTAGTATTCCAGCGCCGACCGCAAGGAGATGGTGAGGTCGCCCTGCTCTCCCTCCGGCCGCAGCCGCAGATCGACCCGGAAGACTTGCCCGTGCGGTGTGTTCTGCGTGATGGTGCGCGTGATGGCGTTGGCCAGGCGGACGAAGAACTCCTTGTTGGAGACGGCGGAGTCGCGCTCGCTCCCGCCGGAGGTTTCGCCGTCGTGAGAGTAGAGAAACAGCAGATCGATGTCCGAGCTGTAGTTCAGCTCGTTGCCGCCCAGCTTGCCGAGCGAGATCACGCTGAATCCCGCTTCAGCGATGCGCCCTTGCGGGTCCCGATACTGCGGTCGGCCGTAGCGCTTGGCCAGCTCCTGATCGCAATAGGCCAGCGCGTTGGCCACGATCACGTCCGCCAGGGCCGAAAGCTCCAGCGTGGTCTCCGCCAGCGTGCTCATGCGCAGGACATCCTTCAACACGATGCGCAGAGTGTTGCGCCGCTTGAAGCGCGCCAGTTGCTGGGAAAGCCAGGGGTCGGGGTTGGTGGTGGCGAACCGCGCGTAGTCCTGCATCAGCTCGTCGCGCGATTTGAGCTTGGTGAAGTTCTTGTCGCGCGCGAATTGCAATGGCAGCGC
>JBOGKI010000288.1:0-6251 GCA_050745605.1 Terriglobia bacterium
CGGCAAAAGCAACTACTTCATCGGCAACGATCCAAAGAATTGGCACACGAACGTGCCAAATTACGCCGAGGTGCGGTACCGGAATGTCTACCCCGGCGTCGATCTGGTTTATTACGGCAACCAGGGACGACTCGAATACGACTTTGTGGTCAGGCCCGGCGCCAACCCGGGTGCGGTTAGACTTGACGTAACGCCGGCTTCCAGCCGGCATGCCGCCAAAGCCCGCCCTGAGCACGGCGAAGGGATGGCGGCGCTACGGATCGCTGCGAATGGCGATCTGGTGATGCGCCTGGCCGGCGGCGAGATTCGTTTCCACAGGCCCCTGGTGTATCAACCTGCTGTAGCGCCGTCCCCACTGGCGACCGGCGCTGAGGACAGCGCCGCTACAGACGTAGCGGCGGGTTTATCCCGCCAGGATCAAAATGGCGGCGTAAAGCCGCCTCTACACCGGCGCTATCTCGACGGCCACTATGTGCTGAAAGCCCATAACCGGGTTAGCTTCGAGGTTGGCTCCTATGATCGCCGCAAAGCGCTCATCATCGACCCGGTATTAGCCTATTCCAGCTACCTCGGCGGCAGTGGTTTCGATCAAGCGAACGGTATCGTCGTGGACGGCTCGGGGAATACCTATCTGACGGGCCTCACCAATTCAAGCGACTTCCCGCAGGTGAACCAGATCTCGGGCGCCTGCAATGGAACCTGCGGCAGCGGGGGCAAGAGCGTCGCCTTCGTGACCGAGATCAACGCGGCGGGCAACGCGCTGGTTTACTCCAGCTTGATTGGCGGCAGCGGCGGAGATAACGGAACTGGCATCGCCGTAGATGGCTCGGGCAATGCCTATCTGACCGGCCTCACCAATTCAAGCGACTTCCCGCGCGTGAACCAGATTCCGGGCATCTGCAACGGGACTTGCGGCAGCACCGGCGGCTTTCCCGACGCTTTTGCGACCAAGATCAACGCCTCGGGCCGCGCGCTGGTCTACTCCAGCTACCTGGGCGGGAGCGGTCCGGATACCGGGTACAGCATTGCGGTGGACGGCTCGGGCAATGCCTATCTCACGGGCTACACGGGTTCGACCGACTTCCCGCGCGTCAACCAGATTCCGGGCACCTGCGCAGGACTTTGCGGCAAGGGGTCCCCCGTCATCAACGCCGTGGTGACCAAGATCAATGCCATGGGAAGCGCCCTGGTTTACTCCAGCTTAGTCGGCGGGAGCGATCAAGATATCGGACGCGGCATCGCCGTGGATGGCTCGGGCAATGTTTATCTGACGGGAGCGACCGATTCGCCCGACTTCCCGCGTCTCAACCAAATCCCCGGCGCCTGCAACGGGAGTTGCGGCTCTGCCGGCGGCGGGGGGAACGCTTTCGTCACCAAGGTCAACTCGGCGGGCGGCAACCTGGTTTACTCCAGCTACGTCGGTGGTAGCAATAAAGATACCGGGTTTGGCATCGCCGTGGATGGCTCGGGCGATGCTTATCTGACGGGAGCGACCGATTCGACCGACTTCCCGCAAGTGAACCAGATCCCGAGCGCCTGCAATGGGACTTGCGGTAGCGGAGCCGAGAACGACGCCTTTGTAGCCGAGATCAGTACGGCTGGCACTGCTTTGGTTTACTCCAGCTACCTGGGCGGCAGCGGTGCAGACGAGGGGTTTGGCATCGCCGTGGACGGCTCGGGCAATCAGTATCTCACGGGACCAACCAATTCCACCGACTTCCCGCAAGTGAACCAGATTTCGGGCGCCTGCAACGGTACTTGTGGCACGAATGGAAAGGGCGACGCGTTCGTGACCAAGATTAGCTCGTCCGGCACGCCCATCGTCAGCCTGTCACCGACCAGCCTGACCTTCGGTCCCCAGGGCGTTCAAGTCCCCAACTTCCCGCAAACCGTCACCCTGACCAACACGGGCCAATTGCCGCTCTCCATCACGAGCATCGCGATTACCGGCCAGAACAGCGGTGACTTCTTGCAGGCGAACAATTGCCCGATCAGTCCCAACACGCTCGGGCCGGGTGATAACTGCACGATCACCGTGATCTTTGCCCCCACCGGCGCGGGCACGCTCAACGCCGACGTCAGCATCACTGACAACGCGCCCGGCAGCCCGCAGAACGTGCCGCTTACGGGTGTTGGAGTGAGTGGAAAGCCTGGCTTGGCAGGACCCCAGGCCGCGCGGCAGACGGCAAAGCCGGGCCGTCATTGAGGCGCTTGGCCCGTTCCGCTTTGCAGACATTGCAAGAGATCCAACGTTTCCGCCACGCGCGTCAATCGCTGGCGTTCGGGGTTTTCTCAACTTTCGGCGAGACGTGGAGATAATGGCGCATATCAGACCAGAATTCCTTGAGCACATTAGAGATCGCATCCCCCAATTTGGCCGGCCCACTTGTTCTCAGCCACTTTCAGGGTCCGTTCCGAGCGGGGGCAAGAAGTGATGGAAATGGCGGAGGCGGCAGACTGCGCTGCCGCAGGTTGCTGCGTGCGGGCCGCGATTGAGCAAACGAAGATTCCCGCCAACAGCACGATGACGGCAAGAGTGGATTGAACTCATCTCAAAATAGCTTTTTTCTGTTTCCGAGGGATAACGTGCTAACGTCCCATCCACAAGCTCAGCGGCCACGGACCGGGCATCGTCAGTATCATCAGCAACGCCCCAGCCAGCGCCAGATTCTTGGTAAAGTTGATCATTTCGTTTGCCTTCTGCTGGGGATCCGGTACGCTCCAGAAGTTGTGCATCGCCGGTGAAACGCCGACCAGAAAGATCAGCAGCAAGATGCAGCCGATCATGGGAAAAGCCCCAAGGAGCAGACTTAGGCCACCCAGGATTAGCAGGATTCCTGTCCCCGCAACTGCGGCCTTCGGCGCGGGAGTACCTTTCATCTTCGCGTATCCTGCCATATAATCCAGACTCGTAAAATGGTGAATACCACCGTAAAGGAAAAAACCGCCCAGGATGATTCTACCGATCAGCAATACGATGTTCATAGGTCGTCTCTCCTCGTGCGCCGGTCAAAGCCGGCGAAGTGTCGTAAATGAAGGAGTCACGCGGCGAAGACCTAGCGACCCACGCCAGCCCGGAGTCATGCAGAGCCGCTGGCTGGGCCGGTGTAGCTGTGCCGAATCGCTAATCTCGTCGTCCGCGCCCGCTAACGGACTTCACGGTTAGGAGCGGCGTCTGCTCATCACATCTAAATATAGTCGATGCAGCGAACCCCCCTCGCGGTTCACGGCCCACTGCACCTCCGAGATGGACTGTTGGCAGCTTCGCCGGGTTACCGCGAATATCACCCGTCACATGTCACACAAGAACCCACGCCTGAGGCCCGGCCGCCGATGCTGGGCTTCGAGTGGCCACTTCTGACAACGAACGGCAAATTGGCTCCCCCATGACGGGTGGAGATAAGCAAACCTCCAAACCCGTGTGCGCTTCGGCCTAGTTCTATTTTCATTGTTTACAAGGCGTTCTGATAAGTCCTGTGTTATCATCCTGTTTTGCCACTCGCCTCCGGGCGACGTTTTCGAAGGCAAATCCTCCGCAGAGGGAAACGGGGAGTCAGATTTTAGCAGCGAATTCGGCGGTGAGGATACCAAAATCCGTGAGCTTCATCAATGCGGTTTCTCGCGAGATTAATTGTAAAATCGTTTACTACGGCGCGGGCCTGGGTGGAAAGACCACCAACCTGCAGTGGATTTACAAGAATACTGCGGGCCAATCCGCCGAGCCGATGATCTCCCTGACCACGGAAGAGGACCGCACCCTGTTCTTTGATTTTGTTCCTCTCGAAATCGGAAAAATTCTTGGCTATCACCTGCGGTTTCATCTTTACACGGTCTGCGGACAAGTGCGGTATGAACCGACGAGAAAACTGGTTCTTCGAGGGGTTGATGGACTGATCTTTGTGGCGGACTCACAAGCAGGCCGCATGGATGACAACCTCGCCGCGCTCTGCGAGCTGGAAAGTAACCTGCGAGAACTGGAACGCGACCCTGGCGCCGTACCGCTGGTATTTCAACTGAACAAACGTGACCTGGAAGATGCGATGCCTTCCGAGGAAATGAAAAATGTTCTGGTACCGGGTGAAGCGGAAGTGTTTGAGGCGATCGCCAGTGAGGGCGTGGGTGTGTTCGAGACGTTGCGTGGGATCGGCAAGCTCGTGGTGGAAGACGTGAAGCAAAGGCTGATGCCCGCTGCAAAGAGTTGAGTGGCGCTGGCGGGGCGGTGTGAACGGCGCAACTGTGGTAGGTTGCGGAAAACGCTGAGTTGTCATACTGAGGTAAGCGAAGCATCTGCTGGTCGTGTTGAAAGTAAAAAGAATAGATTCTTCGCGGAGTTTACCCTGAGCGAAGCCGAAGGGCTCAGAATGACAGCCATAAAGACTTTTTCAGCAACCTCGGGTGATGCAGGCTCCAGCGTAGAACCGCGGTGGGCGGATGCTGGTTTTCGCGCAATCGTCCAAGCTTCCGTTCTCGTCGCCCGCCTGGGAAAAGGCGATGACGGAATCATGGCTGCCGGCGCCGGAAGTGGGAGAACCGAGGAGTCTCTCTTAATTTGAATCAAAGTTCGCCAACAATCTGACAAGGGAAATCAAAAATCAATCTCGGCATCAGGAAAACCCATCTTTTCCGAATTACCTTGTAAACCCGTCCGAAATTTTGCTAAACAAAGCTTTTCAGGATTTCCGTAGAATTTTCCAAGGGCTTGAGAAACCGGTTGAGGACGAGGAACATGAACCATCATGCGATTCTTGTGGGTCTAGACGACGTCATCATTCCATCCACCTTTGCAAAGGTCCATCCGGCGAAGGGCGGTGGCCTGGCGTTTGGCCTACGCGGACGGGCGCTCAGCCTCGCCGCCTTGGTGATGTTGCCTCTGGCCGTCCACGCCGCGGGCGGCCAGCAAGGCCCTGGAACCGCCCCCGCCGATGCCACCCTGATACTTGAACAACCCTCGGCCAGCCAGACGGGGCCGCCCGCCACCATAACGCTGCAGGACGCGCTGAAGCGGGCGGAAGCAAACAGCCCCCTATTTCAAGCGGCAGCGACCGCCGTGAAGCTAGCGAAAGAAAATCGGGTTCAGGCCCGAGCCGCGATGCTGCCATCCCTTGACGAAACCACTCAATACCTGAACGATCAAGGCAATGGCATCTCCCCAGTGGGGCGGTTTGTGACCCAAGACGGAATACACGTCTATCGGGAATGGGCAGTGGTGCATGAAGCTATGCCGGGGAGCTTTTTCATTTCCGCCGCTCCACGAGCGGCGGCGTATCAGGAGGCTCTGGCGCGCGCCAATGCGGAGATCGCCCGGCGCGGCCTGGCCCTGACCGTCACAAATGATTATTACGCGCTCATCGTTACCCAGCGTGAATATGCTACGGCGCAGCAAAGCCTGGAAAATGCCCGGCGCTTTCTTCAGATCAGCGAGGCGCTCGAGCAGGGCGGCGAAGTGGCACACACCGACGTGATTCGCCTCCTGCTTCAATTCAATCAGCAGAGGCAGGCATTGCAGGACGCCCAGATGGCAATGTCCAACGCGCGCTTGAGTCTGGCCGTGCTTCTTTTCCCAAGTTTCAATGAAAACTTCACCGTGGTGGACGATCTGGATATTCCTCCGGTCTTGCCGGCGTTCAGCGATGTTCAAACGATGGCTAAGAACGCCAACCCGCAAATCCGGGCGGCGCTCGCCGCATACCGGCAAGCGGGACTGAATGTGTCCATCGCCCGGGCCGCTTTCTATCCGTCCTTGAGCGTCGATTTCGACTACGGGATCGAGGCCAATGCGTTTGCTCTTAACAGCGTCAACACGACGGTGAAGAACATCCGGCAGCCGAACCTGGGCTATTTCGCAGCCTATGCCATTAACCTGCCGATTTGGGATTGGGGAGCACGCCTCAGTAAACTGCACCAGGCGAAGGACCAGAGGCAACTGGCGAGGGTGGACTTGACGTTTGCGCAGCGTCAACTGCTGAGCCAATTGTACTCATTCTATAATGAGGCGCAGGTGGCCTGGAGCCAGTTGGACACGCTGCGCGATTCCGTGCATCTGGCCGCCCACAACCTGCAACTCGTCACCCTGCAATACAAGGCAGGGGACGCCGCGGTGCTACAAGTGCTTGACGCTGAGAACTCGCTCAACCAGGCTCGCAACGCTTACGCGGCGGGGGAAGCGCGGTATCGTAATGCTTTAGCCACCCTTCAAACTCTTACCGGGAGTTTTTAGCGTGCACAGCAAAAGTCCTTACGCCACGTTACGG
>JBOGKI010000289.1:0-6230 GCA_050745605.1 Terriglobia bacterium
ATGCGAGACAAGAAAATGATCGAAATGCCGTTTTTCGGCACGGTTAAAACCGTGCCCTTCCCGTCCTCCAGCAGGAGTTCGTGAATAGTCCGGGTCAGTACGAACGCGGGAAGTGAGGTCACAACCTCGCTGCAGCGGTGGTCGGAGTTTACCCTGGCAGGGACCGCCGCTCTGGACGGCGCTCACCGAGCGCCGCGACACGCCCCAGGAGACGTGGGAATGCTCGATCGAATTATTGGCTGGTCGCTGAGGAATCGCGCGGTGGTGTTGACCCTGGCGGTGTTGTTGGTGGTGTTCGGCATCTACTCCGCCGAAACTTCTCCTCTCGATGTCTTTCCGAAGTTTGCTCCGCCGCGGGTCGTCATTCGCACCGAGGCACCCGGGTTTTCGCCGGAGGAAGTGGAATCACTGGTGACCGTACCTATCGAGTATGCGTTGAACGGCATGAGCGATCTCCAAACGCTGCGCTCCTCGTCCTGGGTCGGACTCTCCGGGGTCACCGCGATATTCCAACCGGGGACGGACATCTTTCGAGCCCGGCAACTGGTGGGCGAGCGGCTCCAACTGGTTCAGAAGCAGTTGCCACAAGGGGTGAGCGAACCGGAAATGAAGCCCATCGTCGCCGCGGTGGGCATCATCGACCACCTTGCGCTCACCGCCCCGCACACCTCCATGATGGAGCTCAGAACATTCGCCGATTGGACCATCCGTCCGCGCCTTCTGGGAACGCCCGGAGTGGCGCAGGTGGTGATCACCGGGGGCGAGCAAAAGCAGTATCAGGTGATTGTCGATCCCATCAAGCTTAAGGATTATGGCGTCACCCTGAGCCAGGTGATGCAGGCCGCCAAACTCTCCAATCAAAACGCCGGCGCGGGTTTTATGGTCCGCGGCGGGCAGTCTTTTGTGATTCAGGGACTGGGCCGCGTCCACAACGTCAACGATGTGGCGAATGCGGTGGTGGCGCTCAAGAATGGCGTGCCGGTCACCATCCGCCAGGTGGCCCAGGTGGAAGTGGCGCCGGCATTCAAGATCGGTGATGCCTCGATGGGCGAGACACCGTGCGTTTACATCACCGTATTGAAGCAGCCGGGGGCGAACACGCTGAGCACGTCGAAGGCTCTGGATCAGGCCATGAAGGATCTGCGTTCCGCGCTACCTGCTGACGTCAAAGTCACCTACGTTTTCCGCCAAGCGGACTTCATTGAACTCGCCATTCATAACATCAACACGGCTATTCTCGAAGGCGGAATCATCGTGGTGCTGGTTCTGTTGCTCTTTCTTTTTAGTTGGCGGACGGGAGTGATCAGTCTCGCCGCGATTCCCTTGTCGATTCTGGCGGCGATCATTGTCCTGAAAGAGATGGGGGCCACGATCAACACCATGACCCTGGGCGGGCTGGCGGTGGCCATCGGCGAACTGGTGGACGATGCCATTGTCGATGTGGAGAACGTCTTCCGGCGGCTGCGGGAGAATCGCCTCAAGGAACAGCCGGACTCCATCTTTGCCGTCATCTTTCACGCTTCCAGCGAAATTCGCCATTCCATCATCTACGCCACGTTCATCGTCATCCTGGTTTTCCTTCCCATCTTCGAGATGGGCGGACTGGCCGGCCGTATCTTCGCGCCGCTCGGCGAAGCCTATATTCTTTCCATCATCGCATCGCTGCTGGTGGCGCTGACGGTCACTCCGGCGCTCTGCTATTTTCTGCTGCCGCGGGCTGCGGTGACGGCCGTCGCCGATAGTCCGACCGTTGACTGGTTAAAGCGCAACTATGCCCGTGTGCTCAAGCCGCTCCTGAATCATCCGAAAAAGGTCATGGCGGCTTCAGCCGTGCTGCTGGCAGCCGCGCTGGCCGCGATGCCGTTTCTGGGCGGCGAGTTTCTGCCGCAATTCAATGAAGGGAACCTGGTGATCCGCATGACCGCCTTACCGGGCACGGCCCTTAACGAAACGATGCGCCTGGGCAAGGCTGCCATGCGCCGCCTCCATCAGGTCCCGGAGGTGGCGACCACCGTGCAGCGGGCGGGCCGCGCGGAGTTGGACGAAGACGCTCTGGGCACCAACGCCAATGAAATCGATGTGCTGCTGAAGCCGAGCCGGCGCGGCCGCAAGCAGGTCCTGGCGGACGTCCGCAAGAAGCTTTCCGCTGTGCCCGGTGTCAACTTTGATGTCGAGCAATTCATTTCGGAGCGAATTGAAGAAGTGCTGGCCGGGTCAACCGGCATGATCGTGGTGAAAGTTTTTGGGCCGGACCTCACCGTCTTGCGTGAAAAGGCGGGGGAGATACAGCAGGTGATGTCCAGGATTCCGAGTGTGGTGGATCTCCAGACCGAGCCTCTTGAAACGATCCCGAAAGTTGAAATCCGCTTTAACCGCCAGGCGCTGGCGCAAGCCGGCATGAGCAGTGGCGGCTTGGCAGCCATTATTGAAACGGCCTTCCGGGGGACTGAAGTTTCCGGTGTTTTCGATCAGCAACGCACTTTTGGCCTGCTGGTGCGCATGGATCCACGGCCCGTGGGCGATCCGGACACCGGCCCGGCGCGCCCCGCTGCGGAAAGCCTTAAGGCCATCCGCGACATGTGGATCGATACTGCGGAGGGCGGAAAGATTCCGCTTTCCACGCTGGCCGCCGTTCGCATTGTCAACGGACCTGGCACCATCAACCGGGAGAATGCGCAACGTCGCATCGCCATCCAGGCCAACGCCGCCGGACTGAGCCTGACTCGCGCCGTCCAGGAAATTCAGCGCCGCGTCAGCCAACGAGTTCACCTGCCCCTGGGGTATTACATGGTCTATGGCGGGCAGTATGAAGCCCAGGCCGCCGCGCGCCAGCGGCTGCTGCTGTTTGGCGGCGCGGCCGCAGCCGGCATCTTCCTCCTGCTGCTCATGGCCTTTCGTAGCGCGCGCGACTCGCTGCTGGTGATGGCCAACCTGCCCCTCGCCTTCATCGGCAGCGTCCTGGCCGTGGTCCTGACCGGAGGCACGCTCTCGGTTGGCTCGATGGTCGGCTTCATCGCTGTGCTCGGCATCGTCATGCGCAACGGCATCATGCTGATCACGCACTATCACCATTTGATGAAGTTTGAAGGAATGTCCTTCGGGCGCGAGCTGGTGGAACGGGGAGCGATGGAGCGCCTTTCGCCAATTTTGATGACCGCGATGACCGCGGGTCTGGGACTGCTGCCACTGGCCATCAGCTTTGGAAAGCCGGGCCGGGAACTCGAGCAACCGATGGCGGTAGTGATCCTCGGCGGGTTGATCACTTCAACGCTTTTGAACATGGCCGTGATCCCGGCCCTGTACCTCAAGTTCGGCACGCCGCTGGCAGAGGATGAAGGGCGGGCCGGGCCGGCGTGAGGCCGCCTTGCGGGTTCGGCGTAGGGGTGGGCGTTGTGCCCGCCCGAACGGGCGACCACAAGGGTCGCCCCTGCGATCACGTCGCGTTGGGCGCATGGGCCCTGCATCATCCAAACTCCAGCCACGCTTAAACAAAAACTGGTAAAATGCTTTGGACGGGCGGCAAAATCCTTTTTGCAGATGAATGATCAGCCGGGAAGGGTTCGCTTACGGAGGCGGCTGTACGCGGTGACCGCGTAGTGATGAAACCAACTTACACGATGGGAGGTTCGATTATGAAGAAAGTTTGTGTTGGGTTAACGACGATGTTGGTAGGCGTCTTGCTTGCTCTTCCGGCCGCCGGGCTTGCAAAACCGGCGCCGGCATCCGCAATTCGTGGCGGCGCTGGGGCGCGGCCGGCACAAGGTCATCCCGAAATGCAGGCGGCGCTTCGTGCATTGGACTCAGCCCGCCACCACCTGAACCATGCCGCAACCGTCTACGGTGGACATCGGGGCAACGCCCTAAAGGCCACAGACCAGGCGATTCACGAGATTCATGCGGCGCTGGATTACGCGGCCACGAAGCATGTGGAGCGCATTCCGCCTGCCCCGGCCGCGCTGGGCGGACAGAGAAAACCCGTCAAGGGTTATCCATTTGTCCATGATGCGCTAAGCGAATTAAACACCGCCAAGGCCCACCTGCAAAAAGGGTCCAGCGACTTTGGTGGGCATCGCGTCGCGGCGCTGAAGTTTACGAATCAAGCGATCGACGAATGCCATGCCGCCCTCAGCTACGTTCACGCTAAATAGTCACGCCTCGTTCCTCCGGGCCGGGCCCGCGCCAGCGGGTCCGGTGCGCTCGGCGGTCACCCGCCTCGGGTTCCCAATGCTGCCGGACAAGCTCCGCCGACTAAAATTTCCCGCCGAGCAACCGGGTCAGCGCTGCGGCCTGTCTGGGGTTGCGCTTTAGGGCGATCCGGCGGATTCGCGTCAACTCGTCACGGGCGATTTCTCCGACGGTTCCGCGCCCGCGTTGGGGCGTGAACGCCAGGACATGGTCGAGATCGGGATGGCGGGTGAGAGGATGGTCCAGCCGCACCGCTTGGCGCGGCGGGTAGAAGAAAAGCAGTGGTCCCATACCGGTATCCCGGCCGTCGCAGGCGGCTCGCGCCAGGCCCACCATCAGCCGTCGGTCTGCCTCATAACACAGGAACAGGTCGCCGCGCTTGACCTCTTCGCGGATTAAACGCAGGCTGCGGGCGCTGCGGATCCAGCCGCGGTCGCCGATGGGGAAGGGACGCTGGCGGCGCGAGCAGAAGTATTGTCGGAATTCCCAGCCCCGCCGCGTGTTGATTTTGAAGACCCAGGCTTTCACCCCATCTTCACCACGCGCGCCCGCCGCACGGCGCTGACGGACTTAATCTCGGCAAGGACGGGGGCCGGGATGGGGTTATCGACGTTAATCAGGCCGATCGCCTCGCGCGATTCCGGGTTGCGCCCGAGCGCGAAGCTCGCGATGTTGATGGCGTGGTTGCCGAGGACCGTGCCCACCGCGCCGATCACGCCCGGGATATCCTGATTCTGGATGTAAAGTATGGTGCCGTGCAGGGAAGCTTCAATATCAATGTCGTTCAGGCCCAGCAGCCGTGGCATGTTCTTCAATCCCACCATGCCCAGCACGGAGGCGGTTTCGGCGGCGGTTTTCAGGGCGATGCCCAGTGAATTGGAGAACGCGGCGCGGCGGGGGCTGCGCAGCTCGGTCACCGCAATGCCGCGCTCCTGCGCCAAGCTGGGCGCGTTGATGAGGTTGGCCTGCTCCTCCGCGGAAAGCACCTGATTCAGGATGCCCACCAGCACGGCATTTTTCACCAGGTGGGTGTTGAGCTCGGCCAGTCCGCCATCGTAGCTCACGCGGATATGTTCCATGGCGCCACCCGCCACCTGCCCCAGAAACGACCCCAATCGTTCCCCAAGCTGGACGTAAGGCTGAAGCCGCTTATATTCCTCGGGCGACACGGACGGCATGTTCACGGCGTTACGCACGACACCCTGCAGCAGATAGTCCCGCACCTGCTCGGCAATGCGGATGCCCACGATCTCCTGCGCCTCTTCGGTGGAACCCGCGATGTGCGGGGTGGCGATCACGTGCGGATGGCGGACCAGCGCCGAGTCCGTGGGCGGCTCCACTTCAAACACGTCCAGGCCCGCGCCCGCCACCTGGCCCGACTCAAGGGCCGCCAGCAAATCCTTTTCATCGATCAGTTCGCCCCGCGCGCAGTTGACGATGCGCACGCCGGGTTTCGCCATGCCCAGCATGTGGGCGTTCAACAGATGCTGCGTCTCCGGCGTCAAGGAGCAGTGGAGGCTCACAAAGTCGCTAGCCCGCAACAGGTCTCCGAGCGACAAAAGCTGCACGTTCTGCTCCTGGGCCAGACGGGCCGGAACGAAGGGATCATATCCCAGAGTCTTCATCTGGAACGCCTGGGCCAGCCGCGCCACTTCCAGTCCAACTCTTCCCAACCCGATCAGTCCCAGCGTCTTCCCGCGCAGCTCCATGCCCAGGAATTTTTTCTTCTCCCACTTGCCCTGCTTCAGGGAATCGTCCGCTTCCGGAATGCGGCGCGCGAGAGCCAGCAAAAAAGCCATGGTCTGTTCGGCAACGCTGGTGGCGTTCCCGCCGGGCGTGTTCATCACCACGATGCCTTTGCGGGTCGCGGCCTCCAGGTCCACATTGTCCACGCCCACACCGGCGCGGCCAATCACCCGCAGGCGCGCCGCATGCTCCAGCAACTCAGCCGTCACCTTAGTGGCGCTGCGCACGACCAAGGCTTCCGCGTCTTTGATTTCCAGCTTCGGGTCCGGCTTCTTGCCCTTGGCCGGCAGATACACGGC
>JBOGKI010000290.1:0-6227 GCA_050745605.1 Terriglobia bacterium
CTCCCTGGTCAAGTTCATAGCTGCCGACTTCGGGTTCAGGCAAACTTTGAAACTCTTCGAGAGTGAGGAATGTCTTCGTCGCCATCGCGGCTCTCGCTTTCCAGCACAATATACCATCATCCCCAGAGGAACGCCAATGCCAACCGGCGGCTACTTCCGTTTCGGAACCTTGAGTCTGAGCAGCCTTGGCGGGGTGCCGCCGCCGGTAAGGCGCTATTTCACCAGCGCATGGATGGCGCGAAATTCGGGAGTGCCGGCGCGGCCCAGCAGTTCGTACACCATCATTTCAGTCGAGCTGATAATGATTCCGGCGCGCTCCATCCTCTTCAACCCTACTTGCCAGTTTTCCGGAGTACGGGAGGAAACTGCGTCGGCGGCCACGTGCACGCGCAGGCCCGCCTCCAGCGCGCCAAGGGCTGTCTGCGCCACGCAGATGTGGCTTTCAACTCCGAAGATCAGAAGGGTATCGGCCTGGGGTGCAATGGCCTCAAGGGCCGGCAGGAATCCCGGGTCGCCAAAGCAACTGAAGTTTGACTTGTCTAGCACCCGGACGCCGTCCACGGCTCGTTCGATCTCGCGGTGCAGATTGCCGAGTCCTTTTGCGTACTGGGTGGTCAGAAGCCGGGGCACCCGCATGATTTCGGCCGATCGCAGCAGCAGGGTGGCGTTGCGGACAACCCTCTCGGCTTCAAACATGACGGAAAGCAAGGAGTATTGCAGGTCAACCGCTAACATCACGGCGGTATCCCGGTGCAGAAGAAGCGGTGAATTCTCGTCCGTTGACATGGAGCAGACTCCTCGAGGCCCGATGGGGCAACCAGCGTTCAACCCTTCGTTTTCAACCTGGGCGGATTCTCCTTGTTGCTGACGACTGAAACGTGGCCGCTCTTGAGAGGCCGGCAGACCGTCAGAATGGCGCCGCCGAGCGTCTCAACCAGCCCGCGCGCCTCTATTTTAACAAGAGACCCAACTTCACAAATTCACCATGCCCGCCGTTAGCCCACGGATCGTAAGTGAGCGCGAAATGGATCCTCTCCTTCAAGGGCGGATGGCTGAACAGCCAGAACTTGATGAACGGGCTCGGGTTCGGATCGGCCAAGTCAATCTCGCCCAGTATCTGGAAGGAGCGGGCCGCGACCTGGGACTCATCCGGCACAAGCCCATGAATCACTTCGAGGCCATATTGATCGGCCTGATGCTCCTGGTAGCGGCTGAAGCCGTTGATGCCAGGCGAAGCCAGAAACATGAAGATGGCCACGATCAGCAGGATCACCGGCAGCGAGGCCAGATCGTCCACGCCCCGGATTCTCCAGCCCCGCCCCCACCGCCCCACCGCCCAATAGAGCACGTGGTAACCCACCAGCAGCAGGACGAAGAGCAAGGCGACCATAAACAGGATTCCCTTCCAGATGTGACCCAGGACATAATGTCCCGTCTCATGCCCGAAAACGAAGAGCGTTTCGGGAATGGTCATCTTGGAAATGGTTGTGTCCCACACCACGACACGCTTTGAGGACCCGATGCCGGTGACGTAGGCATCCACGGATTTCAGCTTGGCGCTGGCGTTCATCTCAAACATGCGGTTGGGGGGAATGTCCAGCCCGGCCCGCTCGAGCACCTTCTCCATCTGAGCTACAAGCTGCGGCTGCGTATTTTCCAGAGGCGTGAACTTGTAGAACAACGGATCAATCACCAGCGGACTGATAAAGAGCAGAAAAATAATGATGGGAATCGATATCAACCAGAAGTAGAACCACCAGCGCCGCGGGGTGCGCCGCATGACGGCGTACAAAATCCAAACCAGGAAAATCGCCAGCACAATTGCCAAGCCTTGGCCTTTGGCCCAATCGCCCAGCCAGGACGCCCAACCCTGCACGGATTGCTGGTATTCGAGCGAAAGCCAATGGCCGTAAATGTCCGGCGCCAGTCCCAGAATGGCCAGCGTCATCACCAGCAGCGGCGTGTAAATGATGGCCTGAAGAAACCCGTTTCGCCGGCCGCCGCCTTCAGCCCAATCACGGAATCGCGGTCCGAGTTTCCACCAGAGCACCAGCAGAAGGATCACAATGCCCCACGCCACGCTGATGAAGTAAAGCCGGTAGCCGGCGCGCGAATATGCAACCGCCTGCCGATACTTTTCGGTTGAAAGATGGTAGCCGGTAATCGTCTTTCCCGGCTGCATGTTGGGTTGAGGAGTCGTGTTGCCGGTTGGAGCCGGTTGCGACTGCATGGTCGCCGCAGTTTTCTGAGATGGGGAAGCTCCAGCCTGAGCCGCGGTGCCCAGGGCGCGCGGTAAAAAAAGGAAGACCAACGCCAGGGGAACCAAAATCGACTGAGGACGGAAGCTTGTCCCGGCGCTTTCGGGAAGACAGCGTTTCTTGATGCCGGCGAACAGTTTGATGCTTCGGAAAATCGCTCGGCCTGTCTTCAGGTAAAGTTGTGCCCCGAGTCCGCCCATTTCCACCTCACTTAATGGGCAGCATTATGACCGTGGCACACTCCCGAGTCAAGCCGGCAGTGGCGTCTTACACAGTTCTGTCAACGACGGCGTGGCATCGAACGTAGAACCAGGGGGGAGTAGGGTCGGGGCGATTTCCTTGATCGCGGCGGGTTATCCGACCAGCAATGAAATCGCCTTGCCGGAATCGCGATCTTTGATGCTGTTATACTTCGGGTATCTTGCTGCAGTCCTGATCTCTATCGGACCTGCGCGAGGACGCAAGGCGTGGCGGAGCGCTCTGATGCGATCCGGCCAAGTCTCGGCCGGCGAATCGAGACCGGACCGGGAATCAGGTATTCAACACGGGCTCGGCACGGGCCGGGCCGGATTCTTTGGCAGGTTCTTTCTCCGGGTTGGGCATGATGAGCCAGGCCACGGCATAGCCGATCAGACCCCAGCCGCCGAAAAACGCCAGCATGATCCAGATTAAGCGCATCACGGTGGGATCCAATTCCAGGTACTCCGCGAAGCCGCCGCATACCCCGGCGATCTTCTTGTTGGTGGCAGACAGACTGAGTTTCCTGACGCTCCGGCGCGTGGCGCAGCACGGCGCCCCGCAAAAGCAGCAATAATTAGCCGGCGCCGCTTGCTCCTTGCCACATTGATGGCAGAACATGGCAAACCCCCTTCCTTGAATTGTCTCTCAGCCTATAATACGCTAGCACCGGGGGAAAAGTTTCACGCGAGGGCTGGACCGAGCGCCTCACGTAGCGGCATCCAGCCGGTTCAGAATTTTGGATTGAGTGCTGTGCTTTTGCCCGGGAAAACGGCCACGACGCTTGACGCACAGACTGCGAATCGAGCCGTTTCAAAGCCTAGCGTGTGCCCCTGGAGCTCAATCTGAGCGAATTCTATGGTCCGAGACGATCCTTCCTTTCCTGGTAGCTTTCGTCGAATGGGAAGGCGAGTTGTTTCGCAGCCGTTCCGAGTCTTCGCCCGCGGCGCTTCCCTGCGGCGCAGGACAGCCTACAGTCTGGCCATGGTCCGGCTGATCCTTGTCCCGGTCATCTTCCTTGCCATCTATTACCTCTACGCCATGAGCCGGATTGTGGACCGCATCGTCAGCGTCGATGCTCAGGTGGCGACGCTGGCAGAGAGCGTTTCCATCCAGATGTTAAACGCCCGCCGCATCGAATTGAATTACTTCCTGCTTCATGACCCCGAGGACCTCACCTCCAGCCACCAGGTTCTAGACCACGTGCACCGGACCCTGAACGAATGCCTCAGCCTCCAGCCCGACGAAAGTGGCGCCATTTCACAGATTCAATCCCAGCTCCAAACCTACCGCCAGCGGCTGGACGAGGCGGTTTCCCACCTGAACCAGCCGGGTCACAGTCCCCGCGAGCACCTGCAGGAAGTTTTACGCGCTTACGAAATGAACCTGAACAAGATCCTGACCCGTGCCAATCGTGAGACCCGCGCTCACCTGCTCGAAGAGTTAAGAGATCAGGCTGGCTCGTTCGACGTGCAGATGGGCACAACTCTCGCTGCCGGTGATCCGGCTCTCCGTCAGTCCATCCATGGCTTGCAAGCTTCCAGCGGCCGCATCCTCTCACTTTCCGCTCAACTGGAACGGGAAAGCTGGGATCGGGTCCGCCAGGATCACCAGGATGCCCGCCACCTTGTTGACCAGGCGGAAATCGTGCTGATCATCGTATCCAGTCTCACCCTGATGGTGAGCATTCTGGTGAGCTTCATCCTGCCTCGCCAAGTCGTGAAGCCGCTCGTGGACCTGACAGCCGCCGTGGATCACGCCGCCGCCGGCAATTACGAAATCGAGTTCGACGTCGAGGGCCAGGGCGAAGTGGTGCAACTTGCGAACAGCGTTCGCCACTTGATTGCTCATTTCCGCGACAAGAAAGAAAGCGCTGGGGTGCGCCATTCGTAACGGGTCGTCGCGGCAGGCCTTTTTGCCGGGCGCAAGGCGCGCCCTGGGTTTTCACGTCCAACCGCAAGCCTCACTCACCCCTTAATCACCCCAATCGGTTTCAGCCGCGCCACCCGTTTTGAGAGTCCCGCCTCATGCACCACGCGGATGACCGCGTCCACGTCCTTATACGCTTCGGGGATTTCCTCCGTAATTCCATCTCGCGTCTCCGAGCGCACTACGATGCCTTGCTCCTCCAACCGCTCGCGGGCATTCTGCGCAAACGGTGATCGCTTCGCAGCACTGCGGCTCATCAGCCGGCCGGCGCCATGACAGGTCGTGCCAAAAGTCTCGTTCATCGAACCGGCCGCGCCCACCAGAACATACGACGCGGTTCCCATCGATCCAGGGATCAACACCGGTTGTCCCCAGGGCCGGTAATCTTCCGGAACTTCCGGTCTGCCGGCAGGGTATGCTCGCGTTGCCCCTTTGCGGTGCACCATCACCGCCCGCTCCGTCCCAGCCACCGTGTGCCGTTCCAGCTTGGCAATGTTGTGGCACACGTCATAAACCACCCGCAGGTCTTCGGCCGGGCCGAAGATGCGCTGGAACGCTCCGCGCACGCGGTGTGTGATGCCCTGCCGGTTTGCCCAGGCAAAGTTTGCCGCAGCGCGCATGGCCCCGAGATAGGACTGTCCGGTGCGGGAATGCACCAGGACGCATGCCAACTGGCGGTCCGGCAGATCGAACCTTCCCTGTCCGTCCTCTTCCATTTCACGCAGGTAGTCCGTGCAAACTTGATGACCCAAGCCGCGCGAGCCGGAGTGGATGAGCACCACGATCTGGTTCACGCGGATTCCAAAAGCCTGCGCAACTTCCGGCTCAAACACCTGCTCCACGTACTGGACCTCCAGGAAATGATTGCCGGACCCGAGCGTGGCAAGCTGCGGCAGACCGCGGGTCTTGGCGCGGTCGCTGACGGCGTCAGGGTCCGCTCCATCCATCGTGCCCGTCTCTTCGCAATGATCCAGGTCCTGGGGCCGGCCGTAGCCGTGCTCCACCATCCAGGCCGCGCCGGACCCAAGGACGCCGGTCAACTCCTTGTGTGAAACCTGGACTTCTCCTTTCCGGCCCGTGCCGCAGGGAACGTCGCGAAAGAGTTGATTCACGAGGTCACGGATTTTGGGCCGGACTTCCTCAAGATCGAGAGTGCTCTCCAGCAACCGCACGCCACAATTGATGTCGAAGCCGACGCCGCCCGGCGAAATCACGCCGCCTTCGGCTGGATCCGTTGCCGCAACCCCGCCGATGGGGAAGCCGTAACCCTGATGAATGTCCGGCATGGCGAGCGACCGTCCGACGATGCCAGGCAGCATCGCCACGTTAACCGCCTGCTCGAGCGAAAGGTCCTTCAGCAGGTCTTTGAGCATCGCCTCGTCCGTATAAATCAGCGCATCCGTCAACATGCCGGGCCGGGTGCCGCGAGGGATCAGCCAGCGGTAGGCGTCGAGTTGTTGAAGGTTGCTAAGTTCGAGAGGCATGATGAGCGGGAGCCCTGTCCTTGCAAGTATTATACCAGTGGACGCCCGCTAGCGCACGGCTGCGATCCGCTCGTGAGATTGAGACGGAGATGAGGTAGACTATGGTTGATATGTCTTCGAACGTCGCAACATTACCGCCGCCGCACTCCAAGAGGGTCGAGGCCTGGATATACACGGTTGTCAATCCTCTGATCGAAAGCCTGCGCCGAGAGGCGTTCCTTTTTGAAAAGGGTAACTTGAGCTGGCGCTGGTACTCCCGCAGGTGCGAATATATCAGGCCGGTCGTCGAATACATCGACTATGAGCATCGACCCAACTT
>JBOGKI010000291.1:0-6224 GCA_050745605.1 Terriglobia bacterium
CGGAATCGTTCTCCGGCACCTCGACGTCGGAAGGAAACAACTTCAACTGCCGGCGCTCGCCCTGCTCGTTGAAGACTTCGGTCGCCTTCAGCCAGCGCGCCTGCGCCGAGTGATTCAACTCGCCCAGATAACACACGCTCCGCTGGCGAGGACCGTTGGGCGTGCGCACCATTTCCACCAGCGACCAGTAAGTATGATCTTTGCCATCCTTGTGGCGATAATTCGGTCGCAGGTACATTCGACCCGATGCTGCCATAGCGCCGCGAGCCGCCGCAAGGGGGTAGGTCCACACTACATCGACTTTCGAGAGATGCCGGACTGAAAACAAAAAACTTGGTGAATCACGTCGCCCCAAAATAATCAAAATCCGGTGTGTCGTGACGAACTTGGGTTAGGCTAACACAACCGCGGTCGCGAAACATCCTTTCCGGACCTTGCCGGAACACGCGCTCAGGTTTTCGCCATGCACTGTATAGGAAGAGCCGTTGGCCAGGGCGAGTCGTTCTGTGACCGAACGTGGGCTCTCGTTGCCCTGTAAGAACCGCGGTCAAGAAAGCCCTGGCGCTGCCTACCCGCTTATGACCGCCGCGCGTACACCAATACCGATGTATACGTCACGCGGTAGTGACTCACCTGGATGTGGAGGCGGCTTGATGCCGCCATTTGGAGAGGCAAACCCGCCGCTTCGACGCCAAACGGAGTCACTGCCCGTCACCCAAGAATTTACAAAGCCCACGCCGAGGGCTAGAATAATAAGGGTTGTGCCTATCGACGAATGACGGTTGGAGTATCGATATTTCCATGAGCGTTCACGCCCTGCACATTGAAGATCCCAGGCTCAAGCCCATCGCGGAGAAAGTCCTTGGCGGCGAGCGGCTCGATTTTGACGAAGGCGTTGCGCTTTTCGAATCGAATGACCTCTTGGCCGTTGGCTGGCTTGCGAACCATGTGCGAGAGCGACTTCACGGCAAGCGAACTTACTTCAACGTCAACCGCCACATCAATCCCACCAATATCTGCGTGGCCAGTTGCAAGCTGTGCGCCTTTGGCCGCAAGCTGGATGCGCCGGGCACTTACGCCATGCCCCTGGAGGAGGCTTTCCGCACGGCAGGACAGGGCTGGACGGAAGCCGTCACGGAATTCCACATCGTGGGCGGCTTGCACCCCACTCTTCCTTTCGAATACTACGTCGATCTGCTGCGCGGCCTGAAGGAACGGTTTCCCACTGTCCATCTGAAAGCCTTCACCGCGGTTGAGATCGGCTATTACTCCCACATGACGCGCCTGTCCGTCCGCGCGATTCTGGAGCGGCTCAAAGAAGCGGGCCTTGGATCGCTGCCCGGCGGCGGAGCGGAAATCTTCGCTCCGGCCGTCCGGCGGGTGATCTGCGACCATAAGATCGGCGCCACCATGTGGCTGAAAGTTCACCGCACGGCTCACCAGATGGGCTTGCACACCAACGCCACCATGCTTTACGGCCACATTGAAAGCGCCGCGGACCGCGTGGACCACCTGCTTCAATTACGCAAGCTCCAGGATGAAACCCGCGGCTTCCAGACGTTCATCCCGCTCAAGTTCCACCCCGCCAACACGGAACTGGGCAAGATGGTCCACTACCAGGAAAGCACCGGGTTCCTGGACTTGAAGAACGTTGCCGCAGCACGCCTGATGCTGGATAATTTTCCGCACATGAAGGCCTATTGGATCATGCTCACACCGCGCGTGGCGCAAGTGGCGCTGCGCTTTGGCGCGGACGACCTGGATGGAACCGTCGTTGAAGAGAAGATCTATCACGACGCGGGCGCGACAACGCCGCAGGTGATGAACCGCCGGGAAATCGTTCGCCTGATCCGCGAAGCTGGACTCGAGCCCGTCGAGCGCGATACGCTTTACCGCCCCGTAAGCCGCACGGAAAGCGAAGTCATCAGTCATGCCTAGCGTGGTATCCGTCAATTGCCGGCGATGGAAGGACGGGCCTGGCGCCTCTCAGCCCTTGGTGGGTGTTTGAACAAGACTCACCCCGGCCCTCGCAGCACCAGGATGGAGCGCCAAATTCGCGCCGGAATCAATTGCCTTGGTTCTGGGTGACGGGCCGGACCCGCGGCCCGTCACCCAGGATGGTGGAGTTACTTCTTTTTGGGAGGGACCACGGCGTCCTTAAACGCCTTTGCCAAGCGAAACTTTACGACGGTCTTGGCTGGAATCTTGATCGGTTCTCCGGTTTGCGGATTCCGACCCATGCGGGCTTTGCGGTTCGCCTTGACGGCCTTTCCCAACCCTGGGATCACAAACTGACCGCCGCTCTTCACTTCTTTGGTTGCCAGATGCGCGATTTCCTCGAGCACCGCATTGGCAGCCTTCTTGGATATCTCGGCCTTCTCCGCCAGATGCGTCACCACTTGAGATTTGGTCATCACCTTCGCCATTGGAACTCCTCTCTTAGGGATTTTATGAGCCCCTGCAACTGAAAATTTAGTTCACAATGTATTCAAGAACCTTGCGCCTGTCAAGCCATTTTTGAGGCGGGGCCTTGGAAATCCTAATAAAAATGCGGTTTTGAGAAACCTCGGGGCGGGGCGGGCCGCAATGACTCATTGAAAACCGGCCCCCGCTTCGCTATATTCATTTCGAGGTTTCTCCGATGCCGATCTTTGAATACCAATGCCGCGATTGTGGCGCTCGATTTGAACAGCTCGTTCCATCGCACAAGGTCGAGAACGCGGAAGTTGCCTGCCGCCAATGTGAAAGCGCCCGCGTTGACCGCCTGCTCTCTGTCTTTATGGTCTCGGGCGGATCGAGGGCGGTGACGGAGCCCGGACCCTGTCCTTGCGGCGCGCCGAGGCGCGGCATGTGCGGTGGGTGACCCGTCGAGAACCGGCGCTGGGTAAATCCGCCAATGGGCGTTCTCCATCCTGGGGCGCGATCACCGCGTCCGCTACCTCCTGATGATGACCTTCCCGCTTCTCCCGGTTTGCAGGAAGATGTTAAGTTAGAAAACTTGAAACCGCGAACCGATCCGATACGAAGAGCGACCATCCGGCCCTTGCGCACGATGGAAGAATACCGCCAGTGCGAGGGGGTGCAAAAGCAAGTGTGGGGTGCTTATGCCGTAGCAGCGGAAGTGCTGAGGGCGACCCAGAAAAATGGCGGGGCGGTGCTGGGCTCAATGGTCGGGGGAAAAGTCGTGGGTTTCATCTATGCCTTCCTGGCGCGGCGCCACGGAAGATTGCTGCACTGGTCACACATGATGGCGGTGCTGCCGGAGTTTCGCGACCAGGGGCTGGGTTTCCGGATGAAGCTCATGCACCGCAAGTTGGCGCTTGCCCAGGGCGTGAAGTCGATCGGGTGGACTTACGATCCGCTGCAGAGTCGCAACGCTGCGCTTAATCTCGTGCGCCTGGGGGCAAAGGTGGAGGAATACATCCCCAATTATTATGGCCGGTTTCCATCCCGGATCGAAAAGGGGCTGCCCAGCGACCGGTTTGTGGTGAACTGGCCCATCGGGACGAAGGAGGTGGAAGACCGGCTTGGGGGGAATCGCCGCCCGCTGGTTTGGAAGCCGGCCACTCGCATTAACGAGACGGCGATGGATTCCCGCGGCAATCTCACCAACCGCCGGGTCCGTTTGCGTCTTGACGCGCCCCGCCTGTTGCTGGAAATTCCTCCCAACACCGATGCCATTCGTGACCACGCGCCCCAGCTTGGCCTCGAATGGCGAAGGGGAACACGCAAGGCCTTGGAGCGCTACCTAGGCGCCGGTTACCGTGTCACAGGATTCTATCCGCCCCGGCCAGAGACCGAAGGCCGTTGCTATTATGTTCTTTCGCGCCGGCAAACGGCTTCGGAATGAAGGCTGGACTTCCCGGGACGCTTTGATTCATCATGCCCCAAGACACTGTTCCTGAGGTTATTTTCAGCCGTTCGTCGAAGGTCAGCGCCTGCATTGAGAAGCAGGTGCGGGAGCTGGAAAATTCTCTGGACCTTGCCATCTACCGCTTTAACCATCGCGGTTTGTACCGCGTTCTGGATGAAGCGGCGGAGCGTGGTATCCAAGTGCGGTTGGTGATTGACCGGAACAAATACCGCGAGTCCGGTTCAATCCGTGAGCTCTTGGCGCGCCCCAGCTTTGCGGTGCGGCTGTCCTACGGCCACCTGGGTCCCGGTTCCAAAATGCATCACAAGTTCGCCGTACTGGACCGGAAGGCAGTCCTCACCGGTAGCTATAACTGGACGTCGGAATCAGAGGATGAGAACTTTGAGAACCTGGTTCTGCTGCGTGATGCCCGCCAGGCTGAACTCTACCTGGAAGAGTTTGAGGCACTGTGGTCCGGCGCCAAAGTGATTGAGGAAAAATAGCGGCTTAGCGCCGAAGCCGGTTGAGATCCTGGGAACGCATGGCCATCAACAAGGAGACACCATGACATCTGAGAAGATCCCAAAACCCCGGTCCGCGGAGGAGCCGGGCTACAACCTCTACCTGATGCGCCATGGCGATGCTGCGGTGGCGGAAGGACCGGGATTTGAATCGGATGCCAAGCGGCAACTCACCGCGGACGGCAAGATCAGAATGAAGGAGATCTGCCGCGGCTTGAAACGCCTGGGCGTGGAGTTCGACTGGGTCGTGACCAGCCCGCTGGTGCGTGCTGCCGAGACTGGAGTGGTTGTGGCCGGAGCCATCGACGAACAGCCGCCGCTGGACCGCTGTGAGGCACTTCGACCCGACGGATCGCCGGATGATTTGGTGGCTTTTCTCACGACGCATCCGGAGCGGAAGAACGTCATTCTGGTTGGGCACGAGCCGGACCTCAGCTCGCTCGCCGCCCATCTGATTGGGGCGGGTCATCGAGCCAACTTGGGTTTCAAGAAGGGTGGATGTTGCCTGATCCGCTTTGATGGCTCGCCCTCCAGGGGGTTGGGCTTGTTGATCTGGTGGCTCACTCCCCGGCTGCTGCGTAAGCTCGGATCTTGAACCGTATCAGGATCCAGTCTCGCGTCAAAAGGAATGGCGTATGACAGCTCGGCGTCAGGGGACGGCTGCCGCGGAATCAACTCCCTCCGCCGCCTTTGCAAGCCGCTTCACCTTCTGAACTTGACCTGTCTTGGGCCTTATGTTAGCGTCAGCCGATTGAGCGGCGTCCCGTCAATCGGCGGCATCATGGCACAGATCTGGAAAGTCGATGACTCCCAGCTTGAAGCGGCGATCGAGTACTCGGTGCGCTTGATTCACAGCGGCCGGGTTGTGTCCTTTCCCACCGATACGTTCTACGCGCTGGGGGCGGACCCGTTCAACCTAGCGGCCATCAGCGAGGTGTTCCGCATCAAGGGCCGTGCCGCCAACCGGCCGCTGCCACTTCTGGTTTCATCGCTTGATCAGGCCGCCGATCTTACCAGCGATCCTCCCGGCTTGTTCTTCAGGCTGGCTGAAAAGTATTGGCCCGGCCCACTGACCCTGGTGGCGCCAGCCTCGCAGTTGATTCCCTACAAAGTGACGGGCAACACCGGAAACGTTGGTTTGCGCTGTCCCAAAGCGCCGTTCGCCCTCGAATTGATCAAGGCCGCGGGCCGGCCGCTCACCGGCACCAGCGCCAATCTCACCAAGCACCCTGCCTGCAGCACCGCCGCCGAAGTGGATAATCAAGTCGGCCGGGACTTACCGCTGATCCTGGATGCCGGACCGAGCGGAGGGGAACTGGCCTCCACCGTGGTCGATCTGTGTGGAGAGCGCCCGCGCGTGCTGCGCCAGGGGCCGATTTCGGAAGAAGAACTACAGGAGTTTTTCGGCTGACCCGTTTGCTGATCCGAATGGCTGTTGTGGCCGTGCTGGTCGTGGCCGTGATTCTGGCTGTCTCCGCGGAACGGTCGCTCTACCGTTCCGTGCGGCGGGCAGCTCAGGATGATGAAGCGAGACCGGCGGGCGCGATTGTCGTGCTCGGGGCCGCCGAGTACAACGGCGACCCGTCTCCCATTTATAAAGCCCGCCTGGATCATGCCTTCGATCTCGAAGAAGAAGGACTCGCGCCTCTGGTGATCACCACCGGAGGTAGCGGGGGCGACGCGCACTTCACGGAAGCCGGTGTGGGCCGCGATTACCTGATTCAGGAAGGAATGGCGGCGGACAAGATTCTGGCGGAGTCCTATGGTTCCACCACCTACGATAGCGTCAACGCCGCGGCGCGCCTGCTGGCTCATCGTCACATCGGCACCTGCATTACGGTGAGTGACGG
>JBOGKI010000292.1:0-6217 GCA_050745605.1 Terriglobia bacterium
TCTTAATCCTTAATCTGTTCGAGGGACACCCGGCCCACGATGCGGTCGCGCAGCGGTTCCACCACTTCGCCCGCTTCCACGATCGATTCCACGTAGATGCCATCCACGGTTCCGCAATCGACCTCGGAAACGATCACATCCTGCGCCACGTCCACCAGCCGGCGGGTGAGATAGCCGGAGTCCGCCGTCTTCAATGCCGTATCCGCCAAGCCCTTGCGCGCGCCATGTGTGGAGATGAAGTATTGGAGCACGTTCAAGCCTTCGCGGAAGTTCGCGGTGATGGGAGTCTCGATGATCTCGCCCGAAGGCTTGGCCATCAGGCCGCGCATCCCGGAGAGCTGGCGAATCTGCTGTTTCGATCCGCGCGCCCCGGAGTCGGCCATGATGTAAACGGGATTCAGGGCGCCGGCCCGGTCCTGGTCCTCTAGCGCCTGGAACATCTCGTCGGCCACGCGATCCGTCACATTGGACCAGATGGCGATGACTTTGTTATATCGCTCGCCATGGGTGATGGCGCCGTCCTGATATTGCTTCTCAACCTCGATGACTTCTTTTTCAGCCTCATCCACCAAGCCTTTCTTGCTGGAAGGCACCACGAGATCGTCAATGCCGATCGAGATGCCGGACTTCGTAGCGAACAGGAAGCCCAAATCTTTGATCTCATCGAGCAGTTGAACCGTGGTATCCAGGCCAAACCGCAGGTAGCAATAATTCACCAGCGCGCTTAAGCCCTTCTTCTTCAACAGACCGTTGATGAATGGCATGCCCTTGGGAAGGTGGTCGTTGAAGATCACACGGCCCACGGTGGTATTGATGAACTGGTTCTGCACGGTGATCGGCTCGGTGCGCAGCACTTCCTGGTCATCGTAGGCATTGACCAAATCGATCACCCGGCCCGTGTACCGCAAGCGGATCGGAGTGAGCGTTTCAACCTGGCCGGCCTCCAGTGCCATCACCACGTCTTCGGTGTTGGCAAAGGCCCGGCCCTCGCCTCGCGTGCCTTTCCTCTCCTTGGTCAGGTAATAGATACCCAGAACCATATCCTGCGTCGGGACGGCCAGCGGCTGGCCGTGCGCCGGAGAGAGAATATTGCGCGTGCTGAGCATCAGCACCGAAGCCTCGATCTGCGATTCGGGAGAGAGCGGGATGTGCACCGCCATCTGATCGCCGTCGAAGTCAGCATTAAACGCCGTACAAACGAGGGGATGGATCTTGATGGCCTTGCCTTCCACCAGTACCGGCTCAAAGGCTTGAATGCCGAGACGGTGGAGCGTGGGAGCGCGGTTCAGAAGTACCGGATGCTCGCGGATGACGTCCTCGAGGATGTCCCACACCACCGGCTCCTGGCGCTCCACCAATTCCTTCGCGGCCTTGATGGTCGTGCACTGCCCGGACTGCTCGAGGCGGTGATAGATGAACGGCTTGAAGAGTTCGAGCGCCATCTTCTTGGGCAGACCGCACTGCCGCAATTTGAGTTCCGGTCCCACCACAATCACAGAGCGGCCGGAATAGTCCACGCGCTTGCCGAGCAGGTTCTGGCGGAAGCGGCCCTGCTTGCCCTTGAGGGTGTCGGAGAGCGACTTGAGCGGACGGTTATTGGTCCCGCGCAGCACGCGGCCGCGGCGGCCATTATCAAACAGCGCATCCACGGCTTCCTGCAACATGCGCTTCTCGTTGCGCACAATCACATCGGGCGCGTGGAGTTCCATCAGCTTCTTCAGCCGGTTGTTGCGGTTGATGACGCGGCGGTAGAGGTCATTGAGGTCGGAGGTGGCGAACCGGCCGCCATCCAAAGGCACCAGCGGGCGCAACTCCGGGGGAATCACCGGAATCACATCCAGGATCATCCATTCGGGCTTGTTTCCCGACTTGCGGAAGGCTTCAACCACCTTCAGGCGCTTCGCGTACTTCACCCGCTTCTGGAGTGAAGGATCGGCCTTCATTTTCTCGCGCAGCTCCACCGAAAGCCCTTCGATGTCCACGCGCCTCAGCAGTTCCTTGATGGCTTCGGCGCCCATCCCGGCGCGAAACTTGCCCGCGTATTCCTGCTGCAACTCGCGGTAGCGGTCCTCGGCGAGGACTTCCTTTTCTTTCACTGGAGCCTCGCCGGGATCAGTCACCACGTACTTCTCGAAATAGAGGATCTGCTCGAGTTCCCGAAGCGAAATGTCCAGCAGGTGGCCGATCCGGCTGGGCAATCCCTTGAAGAACCACACGTGGGAGCAAGGGGACGCCAGTTCGATGTGGCCCAGGCGCTCCCTTCGAACCTTGGAAAGCGTCACTTCGACGCCGCACTTGTCGCAGATGACACCCCGGTGTTTCATCCGCTTATATTTTCCGCACAAGCACTCCCAGTCGGTGACGGGTCCGAAAATCCGGGCGCAGAAAAGCCCGTCCCGCTCCGGTTTGAAGGTACGGTAGTTGATGGTCTCCGGCTTGGTGACCTCACCGTGAGACCAGGACCTGATCTTCTCCGGAGAAGCCAGGCTCACGCGGATGCTGTCAAACTCGCCAATCAGACTCACTCGGTCGTAGGGGTTGCTGCGGAACAAGGTGGTGACCTCCTTCGAAGGAAAAACGATCCTGCCCGGGCCGGCGCGCTCCTCGGCGCACCGGCTTTCGAGACCCTCACTCCGTGGTTGGGATCGCCACGGGCTCTTTGGGCTTCTTGAGAAGCTCAACATCCAGGCAAAGGCTCTGCAACTCCCGAACCAGCACGTTGAATGACTCGGGAACGCCGGGCTCGATGGCAGCTTCACCTTTGACGATCGCCTCGTAAATCTTGGCCCGGCCATAAACGTCATCGGACTTGGCGGTCAAGAGTTCCTGCAGGATGTGCGCGGCGCCATAGGCCTCCAGCGCCCAAACTTCCATCTCCCCGAAACGCTGACCACCGAACTGTGCCTTGCCGCCCAGGGGTTGCTGGGTAATCAGCGAGTACGGACCAATAGAACGCGCGTGGATCTTGTCATCCACCAGGTGCGACAACTTCAGCATGTAGATGTAACCCACGGTGACCGGCTCATCGAACTTCTCGCCGGTCATTCCGTCAAAAAGAGCGATCTTGCCGGAAGCCGGCAGCCCTGCCTTCTCCAAGTACTCCTTGATCTGCTTTTCGGTCGCCCCGTCAAAAACCGGCGTGGCGAAGGGCACGCCCTCCTTGTAGGCCCTAGCAAAATCGATGATTTCTTCGTCGCTCAACTCGCCGAGCGTCGCGGGGAGCGAATCGCCTCGGAAGACGTTCTTCAACTCCTTGCGGAACAATTCCGCGCGGTTCTCAGCAGCGAGCAACTCCGAGATCTTGTTACCCAGGCCCTTGGCAGCCCAGCCCAGGTGGGTCTCCAGAATCTGACCCACGTTCATCCGGGAAGGCACGCCGAGTGGATTCAACACCACTTCCACGGGCGTTCCGTCCGGTAGATAGGGCATATCCTCCTCGGGCAGAATCCTGGCGATGACACCCTTATTGCCGTGGCGCCCGGCCATCTTGTCGCCCACCGACAGTTTGCGCTTCATGGCGATGTAGCTTTTCACCAGCTTGATGACGCCGGGGGGAAGCTCATCGCCCTTCTTGAGCTTCTGAATCTTTTCGTCGGTGATCTTGCGCAGAATATCGATCTGCCGGGACGTCATCTCCTCGATCTCGTCAATGCGCTCGAAGAGCGTCGGGTCCTTCTTGGCAATCTTCATGCGCTTGAGATTGCGGGCGGAGATGTGGGTCAGCGTCTCCCGATTGAGCTCGGCGCCTTTGACGAGCAACCTCTTGTTGGTCTTTTCGTCGTGCAGGTCCGCAAGCAGCTTTTCGCCCTCCAGCAGCACACAGAGACGGTCCAGCCGCTCGGCGTTGAGGATGCGGATTTCGTCATTAAGGTTCTTTTCCAGACGAGCCTCTTCGCCGGACTCAATGGACTTCGCCCGTTCGTCCTTCACCGCGCCCTTCCGCGAGAAGATCTTGACATCCACCACGATACCCTCAATACCGGGCGGGCACGTAAGGGAAGCATCCTTCACTTCTCCCGCCTTTTCACCGAAGATGGCCCGGAGCAGTTTCTCCTCCGGAGTGAGTTGGGTCTCGCCTTTGGGCGTCACCTTACCCACCAGGATGTCCCCCGGCTTGACGTAGGCGCCGATGCGGACCACGCCGCTCTCATCGAGATCCTTCAGCAACGACTCGGAAATATTGGGGATGTCGCGGGTGATTTCCTCCGCGCCCAGCTTGGTGTCGCGCGCCTCGATTTCAAACTCCTCAATGTGAATCGAGGTGTAGGAATCGTCCTTCACCAGCCGCTCACTCACGAGAATCGCGTCCTCATAATTGCAGCCGCGCCACGGCATGAATGCCACCAGGACGTTGCGCCCCAGGGCTAACTCCCCGCGGTCCGTGCAAGGCCCGTCTGCCAACACATCCCCGGCGCGCACTTTTTGCCCCTTACGAACCACGGGCTTCTGGTTGATACAGGTGTTCTGGTTGGAGCGGCGGAACTTGACGAGTTGATAGATGTCCGCGCCCACTTCCCGGGAGAGGTGGCCGGCATGACTCTTGCCTTCAACGCGCACAATGATGCGTTCGCTGTCCACGCCATCCACCACGCCATCGCGCCGGCAGATGACGACTGCGCCGGAATCGCGGGCCGTCACTTCCTCCATGCCGGTGCCGACGAGCGGCGCCTGAGCACGAAGGAGAGGCACCGACTGCCGCTGCATGTTTGAACCCATCAAGGCGCGGTTGGCGTCGTCGTTCTCAAGAAACGGAATTAGCGACGCCGCCACGCTCACCAGTTGTTTCGGGCTGACATCGATGTAGTCCACGCCGTCGCGCCGGACGAGCACAAAGTTTCCGGCCTGCCGGGCGTTCACCAACTCGTTCGTGATCTTTCCCTTCTCGTCCACTGGCACGTTGGCCTGAGCAATCACGTGCTGGTCCTCTTCCCAGGCTGAAAGATAAAAGGAAAAGGGCTCGTGCTCCACCAGCTTCCGCTTCTTTTCACGAAGCTCTTCGTTGACCTTTTCGACTTCCTTCAACTCCACATGCTCGCCCACCTTCCACGGACCGTCACCCCCGTGGGTGATAGTGCAGTAGTCCGAAATGGCGCCATGCTTCACTTTGCGGTAAGGACTTTCGATAAACCCATACTCATTAATCCGCGCATAGCAGGAAAGCGAGGAAATCAAGCCGATGTTGGGGCCTTCCGGCGTCTCAATGGGGCAGAGCCGCCCGTAGTGGGTGGGGTGAACGTCACGCACCTCGAATCCCGCCCGCTCGCGCGAAAGGCCGCCGGGACCCAGCGCCGAGAGGCGCCGCTTGTGGGTAATTTCAGAAAGCGGATTCGTCTGGTCCATAAACTGCGAGAGTTGCGAAGAACCGAAGAATTCGCGGATCGCCGCCATCACCGGTTTGGCGTTGATCAGATCATGCGGCATGGCCGTAGACATTTCCTGGTAAACGGACATCTTTTCCTTGATCGCCCTCTCCATGCGCACCAGTCCAATGCGGAACTGGTTTTCCAGCAATTCCCCCACGGCTCTCACGCGCCGGTTGCCGAGATGATCGATGTCATCCACGGTGTAGTTGCCTCCGGGGTTCTTGCGCAATAGCAGCAGATAACGAATGCAGGAATAGAAATCCTCGGGTTCGTGGGTGCGCTTATCGAGGGGTAACTGCACCACCGAACCTTCAGAATGGTCCGTGGCCATAGTGCCTTCGCAGCCACGCACCGCCTCCAGACCGGTACTTCCTTCGCGCCGCCCGATGAACATTTTTTCGCGATCGACGATCACGTAGAAATTGCTCTCCGGCAGGTTGCGGGCGTCCTCCAGTTCGAAGCTTGTGGCCTTGTCGTCCATGCGCGCTTGGAGCTGAGTGTAATAGCCCAGTTTGATGTTGAACTTCAGGCGGCCCACGCGGGAAAAGTCGTATTTGCGGGGATCGAAGAACATGCCGCTGAACAGCGCCGTGGCGGTGTCGAGAGTGGGCGGGTCGCCCGGCCTCATTTTGCGGTAGAGCTCGATCAGGGCCTCCTGCGGGGTCTTCAGCGCGTCCCGTTTCAGGGTTTGGCTGATCACCGGGCCCGCGTCATCCCGCTCCGGGAAGAATATCTCGAATTCAGGAATATTCGTTTCCAGAATCGAGCTCAGGACGGAGGGCGTCAGCTCGTTGTTGGTCTCCACGAGGACTTCACCCGTCGCCGTGTCAACCACGTCTGCCGCTGAGTAAGCA
>JBOGKI010000293.1:0-6213 GCA_050745605.1 Terriglobia bacterium
TCACGACGGATCAGCAGTTTTATGCCCTCGGCGATCCGCTTCGGGTCACGGCGCACACCCGGGGGTCGCAGCCGGCCGCGCTCCGAGTCGAATTGTGGGACAACAGGAATAGGCTCATTGGGACTGAGACGGTGAAGCAGACTCAATCTCCGGACGGAATCCTCCATGCGGCGCTCAAGGTGGGAAATTACTCCACAAACATTGGATGGGTCCGAGCCACGTTGCTCGAAGATCATGAGGGACAAGAGATCAAGATGGATCAGAAGCAGAGCCGCGTCAATTTTGTAAGTCTGGACCGGAAGTTTGGCGCCTACGAGCTGATCCTGCCCTGGTACGGACCGCCTTCTTATGAACCCTGGAACCCGGCTCTGCTCTCCCAGTTCCGCAAGATGGGAGTTACGGTGGTCGAAAATCCCAGAGACAATTTCAAGATCATTTCCGAAGTACGCGCTCCGGGATTTGGCGTGTATTGGCACTACCGGCGAAATTACGTCGAGCAAAAGGACAACTACCTCCGCTCCCACGACACCCAATACCTAATCCGTCAGCCCGATCTTTCCAGCCACGCCTGGCTGGACACCCTGCGTGGCGACATTATCACCTCAGTGCAAAAGCATATGCCTTACCGGCCGCTCGCCTATTATCTGGCGGATGAGTCGTCGCTCACGGCCTATAGCGATCCGCTTGACTTTTCTTGGTCCCGGCCA
The DNA here is from genome assembly GCA_050745605.1 of Terriglobia bacterium. Classification (GTDB taxonomy): domain Bacteria; phylum Acidobacteriota; class Terriglobia; order UBA7540; family UBA7540; genus CALCEB01. Next base: position 708 of record JBOGKI010000293.1, read on the forward strand.
ACGCTCGAGGCGCTGCGGCAATGGCTCAAAGGCCAGTATTCAAGCCTCGATGCATTGAACAAGGAGTGGGAAACGGACTTCAAAACCTGGGACGAGGTGATGCCCCTCACCACGGAGCAAGCACAAGCCAAGGGAGACTATGCCGGATGGATGGATCACCGCACGTTCATGGAACAAGTGTTTGCCCATGCGGTTGATGTCGCCGCAGAAACGGTGAAGGCTGAAGACCCCGGCGGCTTGCCGAGCATTTCCGGAACGCAAGCCCCAGGCCCATCCAACGCCGTCAATTGGTACTTGCTGGACTACCTGGTGGGCTATCTTCAACCCTATTCTAATGATGACCAGGACGATCTGCATCGGTCCATTCATGCCCACCAAATTCTGACCGGCTTCACCGGATATGGCAACGCCGGCGTGAAGCTGCGCCACCAACTCTGGCACCGCTTGTTCCACGGGCAGACGGGCGCCTCGGTGTTCTGGCAATACACCGCCCTGAATTCGGATTTGACCCTGACCCAACAAGGGCGGGACCTGGAAGCCGTCACCAACGAGTTCCGCAATGAAGGGCTGGCGCTGCTCCTGCGCGACGCCCAACGCGAGAATTGCGGGATCGCTGTCCATTATTCGCTGCTCAGCGTTCGCGGCCATTGGATCGCCGACGGACACATTCATCCGGGTGAAGTGACGAATGGTGACGCCACGTCCGCCAACCTCAAACGCTTTCATCAGAACCGCACCCAATGGCTCCAGTTATTGCGCGATGCGGGCTACCAGTACGATTTTTTGACGACCGAACAGATCGACAAGGGCAATCTATCCAACTACCGGGTGCTGGTCCTTCCGGATTCTATCGCTCTCTCGGAAGGAGAAGTGACCGCCATCAGGAGTTTCGTCGAAAGAGGTGGCTTGCTGATTTCGGACGGAGAAACCGGGCTGATGGACGGCCACGCGCGCTGGCAAAACCAGGGGCTGCTGGACAAGGTCCTGGGCGTCCAGCAAGGAGCCATGACGTCCGAGCCGACGACCGCGGCTGCGATGGAACTCCACGCTACATTGAATTCCAAACCGGTTGATCTGGACGTCATCCCCGCCAATCCGGGCCTGGGAGTTACGAGTGGCCACGCGGCGGCCACATCCGGCGGCACGCCCTTCCTGGTGGAGCATTCGCTTGGGGCGGGTCGAGCCGTCACCTTCAATTTCTGGCTCACTCAGTATGATAAGTCGCGCAAAGCGGGAACGAATGGCCCGCTTCTCAGCCTGATCGAGGATTACCTGAGCCAGTCCGGTATAAGTCCCGTGGCCGACGTGCACACCGCCAGCGGCAAGGCCCTGCGCTGCTCGGAAGTCACTGGGTACCGCAAAGGCGACGTGCGGTATCTGGCGGTTCTCCCCGGGTTGGGGTGCGCCGATGCCGGTCCCGTGGTGCTGCGGTTGCCGGAGGCGGAATACGTCTACGATCTGCGAGCGCATCGGCTCATCGGCCACGTCGCAACTGTCCATGGCAATCTGATGGATGGTGAACCCTGGTTCCTCGCTCTCTCGCCTGATCCTGCCCCAAAGCTAAGCATCCGCGCTGGCGCGTCAAGCGGTGGACAGGCGCAGGTCAAAGCCGGAGCCGCCATCGCTTTTGACATTCGCCTGGCGGGCGCGGCTGCATTTTGCACTTTTCCGGAAGCTGTCCATGTTGATGTGAGTGATCCCAGCGGAAAGACGATCGGATACTACGGAGACAATCTCCCGCTGGAGAACTGCGGTGCGCGCTTCAGCGTCGCTACGGCCTTGAATGATGCTCCGGGCCAATGGAAAGTCTCGGTGCGCGAACCTTACACCCATCAGATCGTTGCGGCGGCCTTCACCGTCGTTCCCCGCTGAGCAGGCAAGGCGCACGGCCTGCGAGGGAGAGCCTAGTGCACGAAAGCGTCGCCAACCCGGGTGCAATCCTTCCACCGTGCCCGCCGAGCCCGTACGAGCGATTTAACACCAGAACCTTGATATGGTCGATAGTTCTGGACCTTGCGCTTCTTGATTACGTTTGGGTAGGATGAGCCTCATGATCTACCTCGACCATAACGCGACGACGCCAATCTTGCCAGACGTATTGGAAGCGATGATGCCGTACCTCACGACGGAATGGGGGAATCCGTCCAGCGCCTACAAGTTTGGCGCGAAGCTAAAGTCGGTGATCGAGACGGCGCGCGAGCAGGTGGCGGAGTTAATCGGAGCGCACTCGTTGGACATCGTATTCACGTCGTGCGCCACGGAGAGCAACAATGCTGCCATTGCCGCCGCGCTCAAGGCCAACCCCGGTAAGCGGCACATCGTCACGTCGAGCGTCGAACATTCCTCGGTCCTGAATTATTGCCTGGCACTCCGTAGCGGCGAGTTTACCTCGCCATTGGGCCTGCCGCTCCGTAGCGGCGAGTTTACCTCGCCACATGACGGCGAAGATCTGGAAAATGGCGGCGTAAAGCCGCCGCTACGTCAAACGACCGAGGGCTATCGCGTCACCTACCTGCCGGTTGACCGCGACGGCTTGCTGAAATTGGCCGACCTCGAAACGGCAATCACGGTCCAGACCGCCGTGGTGTCTCTGATGTGGGCGAACAACGAGACGGGTGTGCTGTTTCCCGTCGAGCAGATTGCGGAAATCTGCCGCTCGCGCGGCGTGCTTTACCATTGCGATGCGGTGCAAGCAGCGGGCAAAGCGCCGATTGACGTGCGAAAGGTTCCGGCGGATTACCTCTCGCTCACCGGCCACAAGTTTCATGCGCCGAAAGGAATTGGCGCGCTGTACGTCCGCCGCAAAGCGCCGTTCTCGCCCTTGATTTACGGCGGCCATCAGGAGCGCAACCGGCGGGGCGGCACGGAGAACGTGCCGCTGATTGTGGGTATGGGCAAGGCGGCGGAACTGGCCCGCAAACATTTGCCTGGCTACGAAAACAAGGTCCGGCCAATGCGCGACGAGCTAGAGCGCGGCATCTTGAATTCGATCCCGAACACCGAGTTAAACGGCCACAAGACGCAGCGACTTGCCAACACGACCAACATCACTTTTCACGGCATCGAGTCCGAAGCGTTGCTCATCCTGCTCGACAAGGAAGGCATCTGTGCCTCATCCGGTTCGGCGTGCCTCGCCGATTCCGACGAGCCCTCGCACGTGATCAAAGCGATGAAACCGGAGGCCAATCAATCTCGCTCGATGATCCGTTTTTCTCTTGGCCTAGAAACTACGTGCGGGCAGCTCGCGACTGCTTGCGGTTGTGCGAGGAGCCTCGCTGAAACGCTGAGGACCGCTCTTAAGTGACGACCGTTACGCGAAGAGGATTTCACTGAATGTCGGAAAGTAGCGATACACCTGGGCATATTGCTGAATATCCCCAGCGGGCACGCCAGGGGCATGCAGTTTGACCGCCGGCCTTGTCGGAAGCTGCGAGTTGAGGTGCCTGATCTCTTTGGCTGTTAGGCAGGGAGCCTTGATGCTCCAGTGATCTGCGCCGTTCTGGATGAAGGGCAGCGTATCAAAGCGGCAAGCCGCGACGGCCGGCTCGTCCGCAGCCCGATACAAGATCCCTCCCACAGTCAGCATATGAGCTCCATCCCTGTAGCGAAAGTGAAAGAGTTGCCGGTAAAAGATCCTTTTTTCGGCTGGGAGCACAGCATTGCGAATGGAAAGCTGTTCAGCGATTTCGTTATTTATAACTTCCCTGAAAACTCGGCCGAGCTCTTGTCCCCGTAAATCGGTTCCCGAAGTGCCGGGGGGCAACTTCTCGCCGATAAGCTGTTTCGCGATGCGCAGTCGATAGTCCGCAAGATCAAACGGCTCTCCAGTTTCCTCTTGGTAAAGGTCGCGGTCTTCTTTGCTGGGCTCTGCGTCAGGTTGCGCATTGACCGAAATGACGAGCAAGCTGCCACTGGTGGCGCGTAAGCAAACGGTCGCAACGTCTCCCAAGATGCTCACATTGAGTCGATCGTCGTAGTCCAACCAAAGGATCGTCCGCCGTTTCCAATCTAACTTCGAGAGGGCCTCGGAGGACGCAGCAAACTTCAACCGGATGCACTTGTAAGGGCGGTTAAATCGAAAGCATGCCTCGGCTGAGACATCTTTTTCAATGCTCAGCATGTCGGTTATTCCGAGTTGTCGGTGGAGGAGTTGGAAATCGGTGAAATATATGGAGCCGAATCCAACGTAACGATAATCTTGAATCCGCTGAAAGGCGTGGAGACGTTCGAATGCCGCGCAAAGCATTCTCCGTTCAATTGCCTTCGCCGGTCGAAGGGCATAATTAATGATTCTGTAGCTGGCTGCCATTACTCTTTTTCTCCTCCTTCGTAGCGCATGAAGTATTCGAAGGTTTTCTCTCCCACCGCCGTGAATGACCTCACTTTGAGGATTTGTTTGGCCTTCTCCACCTCCTTAACCGGTTTGCTGTATTGGATCCTCTGCATTTTCGGGCCTGAAGGGACAGGCGCTGGTGGCGGGGCTACAAAGGGGTGTGGGTGGACAACCACCTGGACCTGAGTGGCCTGTGCCGCTCCAATTGCACTCTGCAATGGTCGAACTGCAGTAGCGCTGGCCCTCTCCTTTTCCAAATTGTTGAGGAAAGTGAGGACAGGTCTCGTCATCTCGATCATCTCTCGCTGGACAGCCTTATAGATCGGTGAGTCAGCGTCAACACCTGTTTTGGTGGTAGTCCATGGAAGCAAAGCACCGTCATCGCAATCGAAGTATGCAAAGCCGCGAAAATAGGCAAAGTTCGGATGATACGCCGGCATTTGGTGACGCCCCTCCCAAACAGTTGTTGAAGTCTGGTCAGCCCTTAGAATCTGGCGACCGTTGCAGAAGATGTACCAGCCGCCATCGTGCAGACTACGCTTCGACACGCCGGCGTAAAGCTTTACTCGCACCGGCGGTCCTGGTTCACCAACCAGCTCCTTGCTGGGGTAAGACTTCTCCACATAACCCGGCTTGAGGGACTGTGAAGCACGGAGCACCTGGGGGTCATGTTTAATCGGCAGGCCGTTCAACGCGATGGCAAGCTCGCGGTCCAAGGTTAAAGCGTGCGCGTGACTCATTTCCCCTGCAAGCCTGCTCCTAAAGTTTTCCAACGCGAAAGTATCCGCCACGTTTGGCAGTAGCCGGTCGACCTCGATGGTCGTGCCCGCATCCTTCTCCTTAACGTGTAAACCCGTCTCCAGCTTACTGAATTTGAAGTGCCACTTTTCGGGAGTTTCGCCGTCGGCCATCCACTTGTCAACGTCGACATCGACTGTAAACCTCGACTCTGCCGTTATTGAGTGCACGACGAAATGGCGCCCAAGTCGAAAAAAGGTTCGCTTCATACCGACCCCGAACTGTCCCATCGAGCCGGGAGTGCCCACGGCTTCCTTGGGGCGTCCGAAGCGGAACGCGTAGTCGCGCGCGATATCGACAGGAATTCCGCCACAGTTATCTGCAATCCGGAAGTGCTTGGCGTCTAGTTCGATTCGCACCCAGAAACGGTCGTAG
>JBOGKI010000294.1:0-6213 GCA_050745605.1 Terriglobia bacterium
TGCTTAGACTGATCAGAGAGTCCAAACCCGCTTCGAAGTACCGCCGCGTGCCTTTTTTGGCGGCGACTTTTGCTCTGGGTGGGACGCTCTTCGCGGCCGCGCCCCGGCATAAATCGGCAGCGGTCGGAACCGGTTTCAGCGACCAAGGCACTTTCGTCTTGACCATTGCCGGGCAGGAGGTTGGCCGCGAAAAATTCCAAATTGAATCCACTCGCTCCGGAGTTGAAGCGCGAGCCATGGTTGAGTTTCAGGTGCAGCGCAACGGTAAGGCGCTGCATTTCCGCGCTTCACCGGACCTGGTGCTAAACTCGCGGCTCGACCCACTGACGTACACATGGAGCCAGCGCGGGTCGGAAACCTCCCAGTTGCGCATGGACCTGCGCCGCTCGCCTGCCACCGTGCGCTATCACACCGTCAAAGGCGGCAATGACGACCGCACCATTCAGCTTCCCCATGACGTCATCATCCTGGACGACAATGTAATTCACCAATATGAGATCGCCGTCCTGCGCTTCTACATGACTTCCGGCGGCCGTCAGGTTTTTCACGCCTTTATCCCGCAGGAAGCCCTGCCGGGATTAATCACCATTCAGGACATGGGCGAGGAACCGCCCGCCGCCCAGAGCAAAGGTCCCATTCTTCGTCATCTGCTCTTGATTACCGATCAGGCCCGTATTGATCTGTGGGTGGATCAGGACCATCGAATCCAACGCGTGGCCATTCCGGCGGCGCAGTTTCAAGCCGTGAGGAAAGATTGAAAGCAGTGTAAACAGCACGCCGCAATCTGCTTGGTGGGGTTTCGCCGCTTGCCGTGATTCTTTGGATCTTTCAACGAGCTGCTCACGCCTGCCGAAAAGAAAATCTCGCCGCCCTCGGCAACAGGTCCACGCTACCCGGGGCCAGTTGCCACGGGTAGCGCTGACCTGCCGGAAGTCCTACCCATTCCCAGGCAAAAGCAGTCCGGTTTTTGAATTCCCGGTTATCTCCGGTTTCGCCTGGAGCGGACAAGGAGTCCGCCCAGAGCCAGGAGGCCGGTGCCCAACAGCGTCAGCGAGGCTGGCTCGGGAGTATTCTGCCCTCCTGCCGGATCTCCGAGGATGTCGAAAGCTCCGAGGTCATAGGTCATGTATTGGTTCCAGACTCCGTTCAGTTGCTGATCTACTAATCCTTTGCTTCCCAGACTATTAAAACTCCAGGCGTTCCAGGCGCCACGCGGACTGCTCAGTTCCAGAAAGTAATCGGCGCCGGCTTGAACGTGGATCCCGGTAATTCCCGAGATGGTTGAAACGCTGTTGTCGGTTGCGCCGAACTTGGAGAGCGCGAAAACGCTCCAACTTCCCAGTTCCGTTCCTGGAAGGTTGTTGCTGTCAGTCCACAGGCTCACCATCACGTCATTGGCGCCGCCCGTCACCCATCCCACGCCCACGTCAATTTGGCCCACAGCGAAGTTAACGGGAGAAGAAAATTCGGTGGCTACCACGTAGTTGCCTGCTGCACGCGACTGAGATCCGGAGACCGTCCAGCCCACACAGCAACCAAATTTATAACCGGGGCCAAAATTGCTGTAAATCACCGAACCAACGTTAGCCGGATGCGGACCGTTCCCGGGATTCGTGTAGGCCATCCCCGTCAGTCCCGGGACGCTGTCCGCAAACGAGCCTGCCGCGAAGAATGCCAGCAATACAACGACACAAATCGCCGTCAATAAAGTTCTTGTCAACCTCGACATGTACTGGGTTTCTCCTATTGCGGATTTCGGATCTACCCGCAACAAAACAGATTCCCCCTGGCTGCGGCGATTGATCCATCTATTCGAAAGGGTGATAGAGAACGCGGCACGGAACTGCGGTACGGATTCATTTCCCCGTGTTCCGTCCGCACCTTGCAAAGAACAACTGGCTGGACCAAACCTCAGTGTCCAGCAGGGCCTTTCAGCATCCAGGTAAGATAAAAAAGGGCCGGACTCATCAAGGCGCGCTACGCGCCGGATGGCATCCAGCCCCTCCAACTCGATTCACCTATCCCCGACAGCCTTTGGGCCAGGAAACCGTTCCAAGCCGCGCCTCGAACCGGCTCAGCGAGCAGCATTCTTTGACTGCGTTGCGCTATCGCTTCATCAATTCGCCCCAAGCTGGATGTTAATCCCGGCGGCCGGCCAAAGTTTGAATATCCCTAACACACTCGGCCACTCATCTGCTTAGCACTTCGAATACCACACCCTTATCATTGAAAATCAACAAGTTCCACACTCTTAAACACCCATCAGGCGTGAATAAGTTGCGCTTGGCGAGAAAAGAATTCCCGGCCGCAGATGAGTTCCACCGCTGATTTTGGCATCAGGCCCGCCCTACGCACGATTTCGGCGACCAAAGTCAGGCAGTTGGTTTGCGCCGGCCTTACCGCCAACCCGAACCAATCCGCCCAACCAATTCTTGAGAATATTCTCCTGAGGGAAGCCTTGGCCGAGGTGCTGGAAGAAACCCTCTGCCCACTCGATCCCCGCCATCCGCCCAACCCGCGCCGCCATTTTGCGGCCCATTGAAGACGTGTCCGCAATCTCCTGCTGGGCGCTGAGCCAGGCTCGTTGGCTTTGATGGCAGGCGATCATCTTTTCCTTCATCTCAAGTGTTTCGGCGATGTTCACAAACAGGCCGGGCACGGATTCGCGTCCAAGAATATCCCTGCCGCCGAACGGCTCCGTGTAGTAAAGAGGAGGAACGGCGCCAATGGCCGGAGCGCATCGGCGCGCGGCCGTCCTGAAATTGGGAGCCATCGCTCCGAAGCAAGCTGTCTGGCACAGGCGGCTGGTGGTTTCGTGGTCCACCATGTAGTCCGCGGGCGGATGAGTGAAAACCAGATCCGGCTTCACCCTTCTCACTTGCTCCATCACCTCTTGAAGTGGGGGCCGGGAGTAAAAAATGCAGAGGTCTTTTTCGCCCAGGCAAACGTAGCTGGCGCCAATCAGCGCCGCGGCTTTTGCCGCTTCCGCCCGGCGAATGCGGGAAATTCTGGCAGCAGGAAGACGGTCGCTCCCGCAGTCGCCCGCCGTCATGGAGGTGATGTGAATCGCCGCGCCGCGCGCTGCGAGACACGCGAGCGTGCCGCCGCAGAGAAACTCCGCATCGTCGGGGTGGGCGAAAACCGTAAGAACGGTGAGCGATGGGTGTGAAGTCACAAATCAGTTCAGGAGCTTTCAGCAGTCAGCTTTCAGCGGTCAGCAAGAAAAGCCAACCGTAGACTGAAAGCTGAGAACGTGTGAAAAAATTCGAATCTGTCATGCAGAGCGAAGCCAAGCATCTCGTCTCTCATTAAAGGCAAAGACCTTAGATCCTTCGCTCCGCTCAGGATGACAGGCGCCGGAGATTTTTTCAGACCTTCTGACGGCTGAGTGCTGATGGCTTCTCGCGGCCCTTCACTTGGCCACGCTGAATCGACCCGTCAGGCGCAAGGTTCCCCACGAGATAACCAGCGTCCCCTTCTGACTCCGGCCTTCCAAGCGGATGGTCAATTCGTCCTGCGGGTCCTTGGAGGTTTGGAACCGGACAGGAACTTCCGCCACTTTGGCGCTCGGCTCGTAATCCTGCGCCGGCTTTGACGAAAAGAGCAGCGACCAAGCTCCCCTCTCAATGTAGCGCGCCACGAGATAGTGCTCACCTTGGGGTACGCGAACGCCGTCAAAATCCAGATCGGCGTTGGACTCAAATGTGGTAGGAGCGTCCGCGCCAGCCTGCCAGATTTCTCCCGGGCCAATCAAGCTCAGCGGGTTGCGGCCTCTCAGGGTTGGCCGTCCATAATCAATGGAAACTTTGGCCTTGCCCAAAGTCAACTGCGCCAGGCCGCGATCGTTTCCTTGCGCTGTGGTCCGAACCGGGAGCAAGGCCCACAGGGACAGCAGCATGGCTGGTAACAGCAGCGATGCGGAAAACTTCATCCATCGGCTCCTTTTCTTAGGAAGCAATCGGTACTCAGCCTGCACGGTTAGTGCTTGTTGCTGATTGCTGAACGCTGAACAAAGAAGCAATCAACACTCAGCTTTCAGCCTGTGCGGCTGGTGCTTCCTGTTGATTGCTGAATGCTGACGGCTTTTGAAAGATTTTTCGCGGCTGGGGCCAGGCCGGCCGCGACGGCGTTGCCCAGAACGCTTCCCCTGGTGTAGCCCACCCAATAGTTCAGAATCAGGCCGTCACGATTCACCAGAAAAAGCGTGGGGAAGATAGCCACATGCCCATAGGCCGCGTCACTTGCCTTGGTCCAATAGACGATGGGGAAGTCGATCTTCATCTGGCGCGCGAAACCGGCGCGGGCAGCGTCGTCATAGTCCAGGCCCAGCATCTGATCCGCATTGGCGCCAATCACCGTGAAGCCGCTCGCTGCAAACTCGTGCTGGAGCGCCACCAGCTCCGGAGTCTCCTTCATACACGGCGGGCATCCCGTAAACCACACGTCCAGCAAATAGACCTTGCCCTTCAATAAGGCCGAACTCGCTGCCACTCCATTCACGCCGGTGAGATCAAAAGCTGGCGCTTCCTTGCCCTGCCAGCCGCCGAGCTGCCGGGATAGGACCTGGCCGAATCGCGGATCGCTTTTGATCATCTTCACCTCAACATGAGTAATCTGGCCGGTCTTGGGATCGCGGGTCAAGAACCGCGGCACCCGAGGGTCGGATTCCATGACACGCAGAAGCACGTCGGCTTCCCCCGGAACGTGCAAATCAAATTGCTGCGAAATGATGGTGAGGCTGGGAGGCTCATCGAACTTCTGCTGATACTGAGCCACAAAAAGCGGAATGCGGAAGAAAGCGTTGTAGAGCTTGTTCAGGGCCTTGCGTTCCGGCGGCGTAGTGAAGACCTGACTGTAAAGCTGGCTCACTACCAGTGGCTCGCCGGGCTTCACATGGGTACGCAGGTATTGGACGACGCGGACTTCGGCAGTCGTTGGTGCGGAAGCCGGCGAAGCCGCACCGGGTGATGCCAGGATTGGGATCATCAACAGAGCGGTGAGAACGGTGTTTTTCATAAGATTCCGGCTCCGTCATCCGGGCTGATCGCCGGTGAAGACGACCAATTATAGTGATGCCTAGCGCCGAAGCGGCAGTCTGCGACCGCCGCTTCTTCGGCCCTCATAGACCGCCGCTACAGAGAGATCTGCCACTATAATCGGCGTTCCTCAATAGTGGCCGTTCGCCGGCAGCGCAGCTTGGAAGATTTTCCAGTGGAACTCCAAAGCGTAATGCATGTAGTCCTGCAAAAAACTCCAGCCGTGATTGCCAGGACGAATGGCGAACTGATGAGGAAATTCCTTCTTGGTCAGAATCTGATCCAGTAGCGAGTTCCCTTCATTGAAGCCGTAGCGGTCATGGTCGCCGACATCGAAATAAAGCTTGAGGTTGTGAAACTTGGCGGGATCCTCCGCCAGAGTCAGTGGATTGTTTTCCTCAAAATATTGGCGGTTCAGCGGCGAGCCGAAAGCGCCCGCCATGATGCGCGCATAAAAGCCCCAACGGCCATCCGTGGGAAGAGGAGTGGGCAGATGCGGAACCAGCGCCGCGCTTTGCGCGCTGGCGGAGCCGAAAACGTGCGAATGGCGCATGGCGAGATGTAGCGACCCGTAGCCACCCATGGAGACACCGGTGATGCCGCGTTCGTCGCGCTGCGGAATGGTGCGATAGAGATGATCGATGGCGGGAATAAATTCCTGGATGAAGAAGTCTTCATAGCGGTTCTTGCCATCGTCCGAATTTACGTAGAAGGACCGGCCGCCGTCCGGCATCACCATCAGAAAACGCCCGATTTTCCCTTGTTGAACAAGGTTATCGAGGATTTCCTTCCCGCCTTTCTCTTCCCAAGTATGTTCGTTCTCAAAAAGGCCATGAAGGAAATAAAGCGCGGGGTAGCGCTTGCCGGAAGCGGCGTAGTCGCCGGGCAGATCAATGCAATAATTTACGTCGTGCCCCAGAATCTTGCTGGCAACCTGGCCGCACTGCACCGTGGTAACATCGCCGCCGGTTGAACTTGCGGCCTCGGACCCCGGCGATTGAACCCCGGCGGCGGCGCGCAAGATCCTGCCTGCTAAAGGGGAAGGGATGATTGCGGCAAACCCGAATGCGAAGATTGTGACGGCGAGTTGATACACGCGTCTTCGGCGCTGCGTAGAAATGTTCATGAATTGTTGTAGCGGCGGTCTGCGACCGCCGGTTTTTCGGCGCTCGTAGAG
>JBOGKI010000295.1:0-6203 GCA_050745605.1 Terriglobia bacterium
ATCATCGCCATTCCTCTGCCCGGCTCACCAGGTTCTTTCTCACCGGGTTCAGGTGCATATATTGCAGGCGTTTGTTAAATTCATCCGCATTCCGCACGAACCGGTCCCAGAATTGATGCTGCCACCGCGGACCCTGGGTCATCCGTCCCCGGCTGCAACTTGTGCGCTGAGACCTTCTTCACATCGTGAATGACCTGGGAAATCGTCAGAGGATAACCAGCCCAGATCAGCGCCTGCCCGTGATCGGGCACTCGCTTCGGAAGCAAACCGTAACGGTCCCCCTCATGCGCAATCCCGAGCGGCAACGGTCCCGGAAGGCTGATGACCGCCGGGAAGTGTGACCCTGAAGGGGTCATGCAGGGAAGCGCAGCCCTGATGCGACCCTTTCAGGTTCGGGCGGCGCAAGCGGCTCCTTTCCCGGGGGCGGTGCCCAGGCTATTACCTTACGCCCTTTCACGGCTCGCTCGTATCTGCACGCTGCCAGAGCCCCCTGCCTATTCGCACGAACGCAAAATGAGTGACTACCGACTCGCCTGGAGGCGGGAGCAGCGGCGGGAATTATCCGGCCAGCCACCAAATGGGGTCGTGAAGCCGCCTTCACTTCGCGGATGGATGGGGAGCGGCGATCGCGCCTGCTTTACCGCTCGTTTTCACTCTTGCCAGAGCATCGAATAACGGAGCGAGAGGCAACACAGCCTGGCTGAAGCGCAGGGCGTTGTAGAGATTTGTGAGATCGCGCACCGCGGAGCTCAGTTCAGGACCTACACTCCCCGGCTCCACCGTTTCGGCGAATTCCCACGCGGTCTGGCCGGCAGATTTCAAGAATCCTCTTTTCCTCATGGCCTTCAGGAATTGCTGGTAAACCAGCGTTGCATCCTTAGCGTTGGTTCGACCGGTTCGATCACCCGTTCTGCGCAGCCAGGCGAGGCGCAGAACATCGAAGTCCGGCGAACTTTGGCTAAGGCGAAACGCAATGATAAGCGCCAGAACCACCACGAGAGTTGTGCCCTTGTGCTCCATTAAACCCTGACCGGTCCCGGCCGCCCAACGGGTGCCCTGTGCCTTCAACTGACGCCACCTGGCTTCGAGGCGCCACCGGTAATCGTGGGAATCCTCATCAATCTGCTGGGCAAGGTGCACTTGGTGCGCGAAATCATAGTTAATCACCCACTCGTTCCAGAAAAGACTGAACGCATCAAGGTAGTCACTCAAGGTAGAAAGAGCGCCTTCTTCCGCATTGGGATCGGCAGGCGTTGGGTCAAAGGCCATCCATCCATAATCCGGAAAATAGACTTCCACCCAACTGTGGGCATCCCGCGCCCGCACCACGAAGTCTCCGCCCACAGGGTTGTAACTGCCGGTCTGAAATCCATTGACGATGCGGGCTGGGACGCCGCGAGTGCGAAGCATGATGGCCATGGCGGATGCGAAATATTCACAATAGCCCTGGCGCGCTGTGAACAGGAAGCTGCCAATCGGGTCGGAAGGCTCGATGCCTCGAGGATCCAGCGTGTAGCCGTAGTGGGACCGCAGGTAATCCTGGATGGCAAGGGCCCGGTCGTAATTATTCGAATCCGCGCGGGTGATCTGGCGCGCCAGCTCGCCAATGGCCGGATTAATGTGCGGCAACTCCGTCTCTCGCCGCAATAACTCCGGCGGGATTGGACTGGAATCCTCTCGCAGGCGCTGGGCCGCGGGGAGGCCGATGTCGGAGACCGCCTCATATTCAAAGGCGGAGTACCCGTGCTGGGGATTGTGCAGGGAGTTCGTCTGATCGACGGTGAGGGCGCGCAGGCGCCCACTGATCTTCAGCGGCGTGGCGGCAGCGAAGATCACATCCGAGGAAATAGCGGAGAGCAGGATGTGATAACGGAGGTCGCGCAGGGGCCGCTTCCGCTGGCCCTCTTGCGGCGGAATCAGGAACCGGCCGTCACCCACCGACTGGACGATGGTCTGCGACGTGTCATCGTCATACCAGCGGCGGCCATTAAAGCTGGTGAAGCCAACGCCACGCCATTTGATCCCTTCGTAGCGGTGAGGATTCCCATCCACCCGGACGCGCATCACCACCCGATTCGATTTCATGACGGCGCCCAGGTCGCCCAATTGGACGCTCTCCGTAAATCCGGTGACGTTCTGCGCCTGAATGCCCAGGTCATTGAGGTAAGCGGCGTGATAACGGGGGATCATGAAAAAGAGCGCCGGCGTGAAGACGGCGATCGCAAATGCCAGGCCCAGTGTTGCTCCGAACAAGGAATTCTCCACAGCCACGCGGTTTTCTCTCGGCGTGCGATAAGGGCCGGCGGGGAAATGATCGGCGTGGTCGATGCCTTGCTTGATTTCGAAACTGATGAACATGGAGATGGAGAGCAGAACGTAGAGCGACAAGCCCACCAGATAAGCGGTGCCCACCGTAAGGATGGCGCTGGCCAGCATGGTAAGAAAGGAGAGAAGTGCCAGATAGAGATAATCTCGGTATCTCCTGGCGGAAAAGATCTTGATAATGGTGGTGAATAAAACCAGGTGGATGGTGGCGGTGAGCACGCGGTCCATGAAGCTGGGACCGTTCGCCAGCAGGAAGAGATCGACCGGATAAAACAGCACGTAAGCGATGGCGATGCGATTCACGGCGTCTGACTCGATGACGTATCCGCGTTCGCCTCGAGCGTAGCTCCACAGCTTCGCGCCGAGCGCCCCGGAAAACAGAACCAGCGAAAATGTATCCAGCTTGCCGGTGCTGGCCAGCGTCACAAAGCTGGTGGCAAGCATCAACAGCAGGGAAATTTCAAAATAGCGTTGGACGCTGATCTTGGCTCGCGCCCCCGGATTCCCGGCTGTCGTTTCCGATTCGGACATTCCGGTGACTCTGCGATGTTCGACAGGTCGGTTCATGTAGAGTTTCCGCTCTGATTCGCAGGCGGGCCAAGCCGTCCTCAACCCGGAACGTACCGGCCCGGTGGCCTCGCATTCGCGCTTATTTGTTAATTATCGGCCATTCGGCAACCTTGGCTTAGCTCATTCCTTCCTGATTTTCCTATTCCCCAGTTTACCCTGAATGTCACGCTTTTGGCCTAATCACTGCGGCGCGGGGCGATCACCGTTCGATTTCGGACACACACTTCCCAGGTTCGGACACTCCGATACCGCACAGCTCGGCAAATGACTCGCTAAGCCGCCTAAAGTCAATGAGTTATAGATACGCGCCGCTTGGCATTCGGCTTGCGACCGTAATGGACCGAAACGGGGGAGAGGTTGAATGGTGACATCCTGATTGGCACAACAAAAGCGTCTCTGGCAAGGTATCAATAGCAGAGACGCACAGTTCACAGAAGGTTGCGAAGCGGCCCATGTTTGAGACGGCGGGATACAGAGCGAGCGACGAAATGGAAGGAAGATTACCCGGCGTTGTGATGCCGCAGGATTCCGGAAGTCCCAGGATTTTGATTGCGGATGACCAACCGGATGTCCTCGAAGCCCTTCAATTGCTGCTGAAAGGTGAAGGCTACGAAACAGAAACGGCAGGCTCACCGGACGATGCGGTTCGGCAGTTCGAGCGTCGTTATTTCGACGCCGTTCTGGTGGATCTGAATTATGCCCGGGATACAACCTCCGGCCAGGAAGGTCTTGATTTGGTCACCCGCATGCACAGTCTCAACGATCGAGTCCCCATTGTGGCGATGACGGGGTGGGGCAGCATCTCGCTGGCGGTGGAAAGCATGCGTTCTGGCGCCTGTGACTTCATCCTGAAGCCGTGGAAGAATGACCAGGTGCTGAACGTCCTTCGCCGCGAAATTAGCCGGCGGCGGATGAACGGCGAACACGAAGCTTCCGAGCGGTTTGAGATGGCAGAGGCGCAAAGCGTCGAGAGGGCCCTGCTTTCCCGCGACCTGCCGCCGATTGCTGGATTCAGCGCCGCGGCCTGCTGGCAGACGCAACGCCATGTGGGTGGGGATTACTTCGAGGTCCGCCGCGTCGGCCGGGACCACGTGGCGATGGCCATTGCGGACGCTTCCGGCAAGGGCGTTCCTGCCGCGCTTTTGATGTCGAGCTTTCAATCTGCTCTGCGGCTGCTGATGGACGAAAAACTTCCGGCGTCCGACATCTGTTCCAGGCTGAACCGACTCTTGCGTGAGCAGACCGGTTCAAACAAGTTTGTGAGTTGCTTCATTGCCGTCCTGGATCTTACGGAGAATCGAATCTCATTTTCGAATGCGGGACACCTGGCCCCGATGCTTTTGAGCGTAGATTCCCGATGTGCCCGGCTTGAAAGTGGCGGCCCGGTGCTGGGGGCGTTTTCCGAACCCTGCTACCAGGAAGAGCACGTTGCCGTCGAGCCGGGAGACACACTGCTGCTGTTTACGGATGGAGTGACTGAAGCTCGCAATGGGGCGGGTGATGAATTTGGGGAAGCTCGTCTGGCGGAATTGTTGGGCGCGATCGGGAGCCAACGGGCAGAAGCCATTGCCCAGAAGATCACCGACTGCGTGGCCGGCTTTGCCGATAACGCGCTGGAAGACGATGCTACCTTGCTCGTCCTGCAGCGCAGACGCGACTAGTCATGGTACGCTGTTCGTGGGGTAGGATGTTTACCGCGCACCGAAGATTCCCCTGCCGCATGACGCCCTCTGCACCCGAAGATTTCCTTGAAAACCATGCGTAACGAAGGGCAGGAAGGGGCCGGAGCCTCCGAGACGAGGTTGGCCCCTTTTTCGTTGACTGCCTTCTGAGGGACCCTTAACGAGCGGCAGTTGCGCTGCGCGTGGCGGATATGTTGCCGCTGTATTGCTGGCTCTTCGGGATCAAGTCAGTATCCGTCAGTTGTAATCCACTCGAAGTGATCCAGAGAGCCTTGTTCAGGTTCGGTTTAAGCGCTGGGGAGCCGGAAATAAGGGTTGCGGACAATTGCGGCTGAGTGTTGATGTGCACTTCTGCCGTCTTGCCATCCCCTGAATCCGTCTTCCAAAGGTAATATGTTTGGTTCGGAGTTTGGATCGTCAAATGATGCTTGTCGAGATTTTGCTGAGCTGTGCAGTCGGGAATGTTGGAGATGCCCAACCGCGCTCCGCCTGCCTCCACGTTATTGGCACCGACCGTAATGTTGTCTGCCGGGTTTTCGGTGTTGCTCAACTGAACCGGATTTCCGGTCAGGTTGATCAGGACTGCGAGTTGAACGTTCGGCATCGGTCGCACCCTCCTTGGATGCGACAAAGAGTTTAGACACACACTGGGGCTGTTGTCAAGTGGGTTACGTCCAACCCTATATAATATCTTAATATGGCAATAGACGGCTGGACGGAGAGGAGAACTTCTTGATGCGCCGACCGGCCATTTGTGCTAAGGTACTGGGGTTGGCTATGACTCACGCCGCCACCAAATCGTATGGGTTCTGGTTTAGATACTATTATTTCAGCCCCTGAGCCCATGCGAGTGGCGTTGGCCTGAAGAGAAAGAAATCTAAGGAAACCGACCCACTCCAAGGAGTGGGTTTTTTGTTTTTAAGGAGAGCCCCATGATCATCTCCATGCGACCTCGTGCTTCAAGGGAAGAAATAGACGCCGTGTGCAACCGTATCCGCGAATTTGGCTATAAGGTCCACTCCATTGAAGGCGAAGAGCGCGTGGTGATTGGCGCCGTGGGAGTCGGGGACGTCACCGCCTGCCTGGAATCCCTGGAGGCGATGCAGGGCGTGGAGCGAGCCATGCGCATTTCGGCGCCCTACAAATTCGTGAGCCGGGAATTCCGCGCCGAACGCTCGGTGATTCGCGTCAACGGCATTGATGTTGGCGGCACTGAATTCGTCATGATGGCCGGGCCGTGTTCGGTGGAATCGGAGGCCCAGATCATGGAGACGGCTGAAGCCGTGGCCGCCGCCGGCGCGCGCCTGCTGCGCGGCGGAGCCTTCAAGCCGCGCACCTCACCCTATGACTTCCAGGGGCTGGAGGTGGAAGGCCTGAAATTGCTGGGCAAAGCGAGTGCAGCGACGGGTCTTGGCATCATTACCGAGGTGATGAGCCAGAATGACGTGGACCTGGTTGCTGAGTATGCTGACGTCCTGCAGATCGGGGCGCGCAACATGCAGAACTTCGCGTTGCTGAAGGCGTTGGGTAAATGCGAAAAACCTGTGCTGTTGAAGCGCGGGTTGAGCTCCACCATCAAAGAACTGCTGATGTCCGCCGAATACGTCGTGGCCCACGGTAATCTCC
>JBOGKI010000296.1:0-6186 GCA_050745605.1 Terriglobia bacterium
CCGCGGGGCTGACCATTGTCTTGGCAGTCCCTTTTATCCGGTTTCTTCTTTACCCCATATTTTCACGGGGTTCCAAGAAGCCTTGGTCCAGCTTGGGTCCTGCCGGCCAGTTCTCTTCGGGCGCAACGCCCGTCTCCCGCTTTGTGCCCATCCAGTTGGATGACGGATGGCTTGAGTCCTCGACGAAAAGACCTGTCTACATTACCCAGGACCAGCAAGGGCATGTCGAGGTGCTATCGGCCGTGTGCCCCCACTTGGGTTGCACGGTGCAATGGAGCGGCGCCAAGCATCAATTCCTCTGTCCCTGCCATGGCAGCGTGTTTGCTCCAGACGGCACCCACATCTCCGGACCGTCGCCGCGGGGCATGGACTCGCTCGCAATCAAGGTTGAAAACGGCGAATTGATGGTACGGTACGAAGACTTCCGCCAGCTCTCACCCGTCAAGGAAGTGATTGACTAATCTCCAGCGCGGAGCCTTGAACATGTCCACTCAGCCGTCCCTTCCCACTCCGCCACCCGCGAAGGCCAAGCCATCGGCGCGGGGGCGCTTGTTCGACTGGTTCGACCAGCGCATGGGCCTTGAAAAGCTGCTCCACGAAGCTCTGGACGAGCCGATCCCGGGTGGCCCGCGGTTTGCCTATGTGTTTGGGTCGGCGCTGCTTGCCGTCTTCTTGTTGCAGATTTTGAGCGGCGTGGCTCTGCTCTTTTACTACACCCCTTCCGTCGATCATGCTCACACCTCGGTGGCTTACATCATGAAGGCGGTCACGGCGGGTTCCTTCATCCGCGGCCTTCACGTCTATGGCGCCAGCGCCATGATCATTCTTCTGGTGGTGCATCTCGCCCAGAACTTTTTCTACGGCTCCTACAAAGGCCGCCGTGAGTTGCAGTGGATTTCCGGATGCATTCTGCTTTTTCTGGTTCTGGGTATGGGCTTCACCGGCTATCTCCTGCCGTGGGACGAAAAAGCCTACTTCGCCACAAAAGTGGGCGCCAATGTCCCGTCCGAGTTTCCCGTCGTAGGAAGTTGGATCAAGCGCCTCCTCTTGCGCGGAGATCATCTCGGCGCGCTGACGATTTCCAGTTTCTTTGTCTTGCACGTCTTTATCATTTCGGGCTTGATTGTCCTCTTTGTGGTCCTGCACCTTTTCATGCTCCGCAAGAGAGGAGCTGCCGGTCCCATCAACGAAGATCCGTTTGAGCCGAAGCTCGAAACCGAACTCTTCTACCCCGGCCAGGTCATGAGAGACTTGGCTTTTGCCATCATCGTGATTGTAGCCATTGCGCTGCTGGCTCATTTCATGCCCGCCGATCTCGGTCCGCAAGCCAATCCCGCCGACACTCAATATCTTCCGCGCCCGGACTGGTACTTCCGTTTTCTCTTCCAGTGGCTCAAATACTGGCCTGGCTCCCGCGCCATCATTGGTATTGGAGTGATTCCTGCAGTGCTGACCCTGCTCCTCGTGGCCCTGCCGTTTATCGACCGCCGCCCGGAGCGCCGTCCGTCGCGCCGGCCTGTGGCAACGGGCATTTTCGTGGTCGTTTTGCTGGCTATCATCACGTTGGGGGCGCTCAGCTATTATGATGACAGTCACAATCCCGCTGTGGCCTCGCAGTTGGCCAGCCAACACAAGGAAAGCGAGGAATTCATGCGCTCTCCCTTCAAACCCGACGTGCGTGGAGAGGGGCCTGGCACATCGGCGCCCGTCAATCCGCTGATTGCGCAGGGAGCGAGCATTTTTCAGGCCAAGGCTTGCTTTGCGTGCCATGGAATGCGAGGGGTCGGCACCGCAATGGCGCCGAAACTGGTGGGGATTTCCCAAAAGTATTCAGCGGACCAATTGGCGTACCGTCTTCAGCACTACTCGCCGGCCATGATTAAAGGCGGAATGCCAAAATTTCAGTTTAGTGATCCGAACTTGAAGGCGTTGGTCGCTTATCTGGAGAGCCTCAAGTAGCTCGCAGCCTTGGCGTGAGTCTTTTTTTGAATCGCAAGCGGCGCACGCCTCTTTTCCTGGACAACAGGGCGCCGTAGACTTTTCTCGTGGCTATAAACTCGCCGGCCACCTGTCACTCGTCTCTTGCCTCTTATACTCAGGGTTCTCCCCCATGGCGCAGAAGATCACCGCCCCGCAACCCAAGCCGCCACCTGGCGCCATTGCCGGAGTCTCCAACCGCCAGCGTTGGGCGGTGGTGGCCATGCTCTTCACCGCTTCGCTCATCAACTACTTTGACCGAGCCTCGATTTCCATTGCCCTGCCGCTCATCGCCAAAGATTTCAGCCTGGGACCGGAAAGCAAAGGGTTGCTGCTCTCCGCCTTTTTCTGGTCTTACATGCTCATGCAGATTCCCATCGGCTGGGCTTCCGACCGTTTCAATCTTCGCTGGCTTTATGCCGGCACTTTCATCCTATGGTCCTTTGCGCAGGGCGCGGCTGGAGTGGCGCGGAGTTTCGTGGAGCTCATCGGCACGCGCATCATTCTGGGCATCGGCGAATCGATCTATCTGCCGGGTGGGACCAAAATCGTCAGCCTGCTCTTCAACTCCGAAGAGCGCGGCCTGCCCTCCGGCCTCTTCGATTTCGGCACGCGGATCGGAATTGCGGTCGGCGGTCTGTGCGTTCCCCTACTCGTGATCCACTATGGCTGGCGCGTGAGTTTCATCCTGATCGGCTTCATCGCCCTACTCTGGCTGCTTCCCTGGCTCAAGATTGCGCCTCGCCGCCTGCAAGCGGATTCACCAAACGCCCAGCCCGCGCCCTCACCGGCTACCCAGCCCGCGAGCCCATCGGCAGGCCCTGCGCCGTCCTCCGGAAGAAAATGGAAACGGTTCATGAATCGCGACCTCATCGGCATCTGCCTCGGCTTTTTCGGGTTTGACTACTTCTGGTATCTGCTGGTCACATGGCTCCCCGACTATATGGTCGTGGCCCGCCACCAGAACCTCCTGAAGGCCGGCATCTTCTCGGCGCTGCCCTTTCTGGTCTACGGCTTTTCAGAGCCGGTGGGGGGCTGGATTGCGGACCGTTTGGTGAGCCGAGGTTGGAACGATACGCTGACCCGCAAAGGCATCATCACGGTCGCCTTTCTTTGCGGTTTGCTGCTGATTCCGGCAGCCCTCGTCCATAGCGTCACACTGGCTGTGGTGCTGCTCATGGGCGCTTGCCTGGTGGGATTGTCTACCGGCAACATCAGCGTCATGGTGCAAGCCTGCGCGCCCTACAAGGAAATTGGCATCTGGACGGGCTTCCAGAATTGCACGGGAAACATCGGCGGCGTCGTGGCGCCGCTCATCACCGGTTTCCTCATCAGCCGCACTGGGTCTTATACGCCGGCGTTTGTCCTGGCGGCGTGCGTCCTGGTGGTGAGCCTGGCCGCCTACTGGCTGGTGGTGGGTGAGCTGAGCTGCAAGGAAAACGGCATTTGAGTCTTCAAAGCGCGCGGAGTGGCAATCGACGTGCTTGGAGCGCATCAACAAAAGCCAAATCAAAAATATCTCGTGTGTTTTGTGTAACTTGCTTGGCTTTGTTCTGAAATATTTGTAACTACTTGATATTAAATGGCTTGTCTGTTTTTTGAATGGCTTTGTTTTGGCTTTGAATGGGTTTGTTCCTAGAGTTTCATTTTGTTATCAGTAACTTATGGGTTTGTTTAAACAATCCTTTTTTTATCAACTTTCTCGGTCAACTCGCCCCGTCCGGGCGCTCTGCGCCGGGAGCGGTGAGAGACCGAAGAACCGAAAGGCGCGAGGCGGCGCTACCAGCTTCTGGAGCCTCGTTCCAGTCTCGGTCCATCTGTTGCATGTCCAGCAGCACCCAGGTCTTCTTTTCAGGCCGGTCGACGGTTCCGGGTGAAGCCATTGAACCATCAAAATGGGCGGCGGCAGGCGCAGGTTTCAGCATGGCAATAGAGACGACAGTGAGTTACCCACGCGAGGGGAGTTACCAGATAATAATACCCCTGTTGCCGCCCCGCAGTCAAGAGGTTTGTGCCGGGGGTAGTGGTGCAGTTTGCTGTAGCGCCGCTCTATGAGCGCCGAAAACGATGTGGAATCAACAGCGGCGGTCACAGACCGCCGCTACAGAAACCAAACTGACCCACTACCGCGCCGGGGCCCAGCGCGACGCGCGCTTTTGAGGTCTACGGCAGGTCTGTGGCGGGCCGGCGCAGACGCCTCGGGGGGAATTAGGACTTGTCCTGCACAGGCCACTACTGTGGTGTCCAGTGATTGGCCGGACCATGTAGCCCCGCCGTCCCGGCGGCATCTGCCGGCAAAGCCTGCCCTGAGCGATGCGAAGGGATGCCGGCGCTACGGGAGGGTCCATTGTCCACTATTTCTTTGGCACTACACTACTGGTGCCCGCCGGGATGCTGGCAGCCGGGAAAACTGGGCCAGATCACTTGTCCGGTCCATCCCAGATACTTCATGCCATCCTCGGAAGAGAAATAAGCGCCGCTGACCCACTGCTTGAGGTTTTCAAAATGGTCGCGGAGGGTGAGGGGCGCTTCCTCGCCTTTAGACCGGGCGGGCGTCGACAGGCCCACGCGGCGGTGGTGGCGCATTTCGCCGGCGGGCTTGGTGGTGGAGGCTAAGGTTAGAACCTCAGTCTGCTGATCCTGGGTGAGGCTGGAAAAGGGGTGACCGTAGTGCTGGATGGAATAGGCCTCAAATGCGGAGAGTGAGTTCAGGAACCGCTTCTGGCTTTCCATCGTATCAACGCTCAGCAGCAAATCCACGAAGCGATTCACCTGGGCGCCGGTTGATCCCGGAATAATGCGTTCAGCCAGGACCGTGAAGGTTTCATTCTGATGGGGATCAAAGAACAGCGGCGCCCAATTTTCCGCGCCCGCGCTTTCCGAAGCCGCCTGCATCGTGGCCTCATTGCGCAGATGATGATGGACGGGATGCGCCTCCGCGATGCCCGGTATCGCCATTCCCGCCGTCATCGCCGTCGCCAGACGCCGAACCATTTCCCGCCGGTCTATGCCGGTGGTTGAGCCTACCTTTTTGTCCGCTGCCATGTCACAAACACCTCGTGGTTTTTTGATGTATCGCGAAATGTTCCCGGTCTTTCACAAATCGCATTGTGATATTATCACCGGCGTATGGGAAGGGCAATTAAGTTCG
Source organism: Terriglobia bacterium (assembly GCA_050745605.1). Lineage (GTDB taxonomy): Bacteria > Acidobacteriota > Terriglobia > UBA7540 > UBA7540 > CALCEB01. The sequence continues at coordinate 5,129 of JBOGKI010000296.1, forward strand.
GGTAGTGGCGGTGGCACTCCTACCGGAGCACGCCTGGCGTTGGGATAAAGATCCAAGAGGTGAGGCATGAGTGACGAGAACGGGATGTATGACGTCATCGTGGTCGGCTCCGGCGCATCCGGCGGCTGGGCCGCAAAAAGGCTTTCCGAAGCGGGCCTGAAAGTGGCGATGGTGGATGCCGGGCGCCCGCAGTCGGACAGCAACTTCACTGAGCACGAGCCGGCGTTCAAATTGAAATACCGCGACATGGCTCCGGAATTGATTCGCAAGACCCGCCCCATCCAGAAGGACTGCTATGCCTGCATGGAGTACAACTACGACTGGTTCTGCAATGACCTGGAAGAGCCCTACACCACCTACGACGGAATGCCCTTCAGTTGGCAAGGCCGGATGCGCGTCACCGGCGGACGCACCAATGTGTGGGGACGGCAGAGTTACCGCCTGAGCGACCTGGACTTGAAGGCCGCCTCGCATGACGGCTACGGCGTGGATTGGCCGCTGAGCTACAAGGATCTCGCCCCTTATTATGGCGTTGTTGAAGAGTATGTTGGCATCACCGGCATCCGCGAGGGCGTTTACGAGCTACCCGACGGGCAGTTCCAGCCGCCCATGGGGCTGACCTGCGCCGAAACGCTGTTCCGGGATCGCGTCAAGCAGAAGCTCGGCTGGCACGTCACGCTGGGACGCTCCGCCAACCTCACCAAGCCCACCCATGGCCGGGCGCCTTGCCACTACTGCGGACCCTGCGAGCGCGGCTGCGTCACCCATTCCTACTTCAATTCCTATTTCACCACCGTGGCCGACGCCATGAAGTCCGGCCATTGCACTCATATTCCTAACGCCATGGTTTACAAGGTCCTGATGGATTCGGACCGCAATCGCGCCACGGGAGTGCTTTATGTGGACCGCGTCACCCGCCAGCCCCAGGAAGTTCACGGCCGCGTGGTGGCGCTGTGCGCGCAGTCGCTGGAATCGGTGCGCATTCTGTTCAATTCCGCAACCCGCCAATACCCGAACGGGCTGGCGAATTCAAGCGGCGTGCTGGGGCACTACTTGAT
>JBOGKI010000297.1:0-6185 GCA_050745605.1 Terriglobia bacterium
CCGCCGCTACAGAAGCAGTTATCACACAGACTCTTTAGCCGGGCACGGTTCTCGCTTTTCAATTGCCGGGCTGAAGCCCGCCCCTACGTTTCGCGCGATGCCATGATGGGGACAGCGCTTCGGGTCGCCAGGTGGATTGGCCACAGCCGCCGTATCCTATTTCGGCATCATGTACATCGCTGAGCCCAGCACCTTCCCGTTTCCGGATTCCTGCACGAATGCTATGAGACGCTGGCCGGGGTTGGCGTGGACGGCGATTTCCTTGTGGAAACCCGATTCTGGGTTCACTCGATCCACGCGCCGCAGCGTCCTGACGATGGCAGTGTACTGAAGCCTCCGGCCGTGGTTCTCGCCCCGCAGCACGTCAGAACTGCCACTATCCTGCGCGACGGCGACGTACAATTCCGCGGCATGAACGGTTGGGAAACCTGGCCTGGCGGGCGCCACCTCAACGACAACTGCATCGCGCTGCCCAGCGGGCGAGATCTGCACCACAAGCTTTGGCTGGTGGGCGGCGTTCCAGATCGCCGACTCCGCTTCCAATCCATTACTGCCATTGAAGGTTGTGAGCCCGTCCACGACCATCTGCGGCGTATAGGGCTCAGAAATTCCGAATCGGCGCTTGTACGACTCCTGGCGACGGGTAAGCGCGGCCGAAGAGAACGGGTCTTTCCAGCCGCCATGATCCCAATAGTCTACGTGCTCGCTCATGGCGATGACTTGCGCACCGGCGACCGGTTGCAATCTATCGAGTTTTTCAAGCACAGCATCGGCTGGAGGGCAGGTGGAACAGCCCTCCGACGTGAACAACTCAACCAGGGTGGGAATTCGCTGGGCCGCTGATGCTGACTTGGCGGAGTCAATGCCCAACCCCACCGCAACCAGCAGGACGCAATTGACCCGGCCGGCACACCGCAGCTTGCTTCTCCTGGAGTTCAGCAACTGTGTCATCGCGTGACGTAGGGGCGACCCTTGTGCCTGCCCATTCAGCAAATGTCCCACCGCGGGATGTAGGGGCGACCCTCGTGGTCGCCCGTTATGGTAAGGCAATTCTTTACGGGCACCCACCAGGGGCGCCCCTACTGTCGCCCGGTTGGTGAATCGGCCATCGAGGGCGGGCACAAGGCCGCGCCCCTACAATAAAAAAGGGATGACCGAAGTCATCCCCTCTTTGTCCACAGCCAAACGAGCCACAACCGGTCAGAAGAAAAACTTCAAAGCGAACTGGATCACGCGCGGGTCAAGCGCGGCGGTTGCAAGCCCAAAGCTACTTTTAATCAAATCCGCCGTTGGCGGGTCCAGGTTAGTGCGATTGAAGAGATTGAAGAAGTCAGCACGGAACTGCATTCTGTAACGCTCGCTCATCTTGATATCTTTCATCATTGAGAAGTCTGTTTCAGCAATGCCCGGTCCGCGGTAAGTGTTACGCCCCAGAGTTCCGTCGGTTCCATTGGGCCTCGGAAACACACCGAGGCAGGCGGAGGCGCCGCACGTTGCTGCCGGATTGGCTTGTCCGTCAAGCTGCATCACACTCAGACCGGAGGATTGGCCCGACGACCCTTGCTCGAAAGCCGACGGAGACCCGAAGCTGAGCGGCGTCGAGGGAGCATTCGGCCGGTCGCTCCGGATGCCATCACCGTTCAGGTCGGTCGAGGCGCCGACGGTGAATGGGAAGCCGGACTGGAGACTCTCAATGCCATTCAGAGTCCAGCCGCCCAGCAGATGACCGGCAAAACCTTGCTGAGACCTGAGCCACGGCAATTCCCACATGATGTTCGTCACCCAGCGATGGGGAACGTCATACAAACTATTGCCGTATTCCAGGAAGACCTTGTTCGGGTCCAGAGAGTAGCCAGCTTCCCCCACGGCGTTGGCGTCGGTCGCAGAGCCGCCGCTGGTTAACGCGTGCCAGGTGGAACGGTAGTCCAGAGTGTGGCTATAGGTGTAATTGGATTCGAACGTCAGACCGTGGGTCGCCCTGCGGTTGACGGAAACCTGCAAGCCGTTGTAGTTCGAATTCACGCTCGTATCCCAGGACCGCATGACGCCAAAGCAGGGATTGAGCAGTGGCGTGTTGAAAACCGCCTGTCCGGTGCAAGGATCATTGACAGGGGTTATCGCCGATGCCTGCTTTCCACCCACCACGCGGTTTGGATCTTCCGCCCAGAAGAGGTGCCGGCCCCAAGTCCCCACGTAGTTGATTTCCAGCACGGTGTTGGGCAAAAATTCCCGCTGAATGCCGAAAAAGGCATCTTCGTAATAGGGCAGAGTGTAGTCCGGGTTGGGAATACCGGTTAACGCGGCAAGGTTGGGGTTGCTGGGATACCAACCCGAAATATTGCCGGCGAATCCCAAACCGGCGGGTCCGTTGCCGATCGCTCCTGCCTGCGTCGGAGAGCCGGAATAGGTGGGCGCAACTCCCGTGGCGGGGGTACCGTCGGGATTTGTCGGTCCGTAGGTTGGCAGTCCGCCAAGGCCGCAAAGGGGACAGGCTTCATTAAAGGAATAGTACGGCAGGTTCCAGCGCGAGTTGGAGAGAGCATTGTAGAAGCTTTCCTCATACTGGATGGCGTAGCCGCCTCGGATGGACGTCTTGCCAGAGCCGGTCGGATCCCACGCGAATCCAACGCGCGGTCCGAAGTTGGTGTAGATGGAAGGAAACAGAGATGGTGCACTAGTGAAGCCGCCGTTCGGAGAGTTGGTATCTCCGGCGGGCGCCAGGCATGTGCCGCTGAGGAAAGTCTGGCAGTTCACGGATGCTAGATTGAAGTAATTTGAAAACTGCGTGGCTTTGTTGTATTTCTCCGTGTGCGGGCTGAAGTAGTCCCAGCGCAGGCCGAGGTTTAAGGTCAGGTTCTTTCTGATCTTCCAGTCGTCCTGGATGAAGGCGCCGACCTCGTAATTCCGCCAGGCCCGAATATTGGTGTCAATGTGCGATCCCGTGCCGGCGCCGGGCCCCGTCAACTGCGGATTGACGCCCGCAGCCTCGAAATAGGGGAGGTCGGCGGCAAAGTAGAGAGGATCCAAAAAGGTGTAACTGGGCCGGCCCACGTTAAACTGGCTGTTCTCATAATTCCGGCGTCCTTCCCAGCCAATCTTCAGGGAGTGCCTGCCCTTGATGGTTTCCACCATGTCCCTCAGATCAAAAACATCCTCGTTGAAGAATTGCGGGTAGCCATTGTAGGAGCCGAATTGGGCTACGCCGTTGTCAAACTCGATGTTCGGAATACCGAATTGAGAGGGGCTAGGAATATCGGACAACTGATTGCGAATGAAGCCGGCATGGAATTCATTCACCGTATTGCCGGAAAAATTGTGGACGTAGCCCAAAGCCACTCCGGGAAAAGAGGCCGTGGCGGGCACACTGAATCCCCGGATTCCAGTGGTGGGCGTGACGTCAGGATCCTTCTGCATAAAGAAGTAGAAACGGCCAAAGACGCGGTTGGTATCACCTTGATAGTCCATGCGGCCCACATACTGGTCGCCATTGTAAAACACTCCCGTGGTTCGTGTGGCGTTCTGGGTGTTAAGCAGGCCGAGCATGGGACCATTCGGGCCCAAGGCGCCAGCCTGTACGGCCGGGGCCGTAAATCCCATTCCCGGGCAAGCGGAGGCAATATTCTTGGCAATCTGCGCCTGTTCAGCATTGGTAACACCGACCAGGGCGGCCATCCTGTTCGCTAAACCCTGCGCATTGCCCCAGGCCGGCCCGCCCGAGAAAGCCGGGTTGCCAACGCCCACATACTGATTCAGGAAGCACGGGTCCGTGTAACCCATCACCGCGTCGGTCAGCATCGCCGTACCGGCATAGGGTGATCCAACCGGAGCCCCCAGGTCGTTCTCGACGGTTGCCGCAGCCACCTGGGAAACCGTTTGGATTCCCGTGGTGGGACTGAAGCCCGGGAAATTCTTGTAAAGTAAAGCCGCGGTAGAGTCCGGCATCAGGCTCTCCACAGCGCTACGGAACTGGGGCGTTTCAAAGGTAAACTGCCCGGGAACCTGGGTGCGGAAGCGCTCGCCTTCGTAACCGGCGAAGAAGAAGAGCTTGTCCTTTTTGATGGGGCCGCCGATGGTGGCGCCGAATTGGTTTTGCCGCCATTCGGGAACGGTATTGCCGGAGAAAAAGTTGCGGGCGTTCAGGGCGTCATTGCGGAAGAATTCCCAGGCATCACCATGGAGCTGGTTCGTGCCGGATTTGATGCTGACGTCGGTAACGGAGCCAGCGCTGCTGGAGTATTGCGCGGAAAAATCATTGGTCTGGATGCGGTACTCCTGAATGAAGTCGGGCGCCGGTTCCGCGTCGGACCCGCCGCTCAAGCCTTTGTTGGGGACGCCATCGAGAAGAAATCCGTTGAAGTTGGCGCGCGTCCCATTGATGTTGGTCTGGACACCGCCGGTCGTGCTTTCCATATCCACTTGGGTGGAATTCACGGCGCCGGGAACCAGTTGCATCAACTGATAGATGTTCCTTCCATTCAGGGGCAACTGGGTCGCTTCAGAGCCCGTCACCAGATTGGACAACCGGCCCTCTTCGGTATTCACCAAAGGCGCCGCCGATTCCACCGTTACGGTCTGGGTCTCCGCGCCCACCTTCAGCGTGACGTTCAACCCCGTCACGTGGTCAGCCGTCAGGATGTTGTTCTTCGAGACGAACGATTCAAAGCCGGTAGCCACCACCTTCACCGTGTAGCCCCCAGGGATGAGAGCTTGGAAATTGTAAACGCCAGCGGCGTTGGTGGCTTGCGTGCGCGCGACTCCGGTCGCCTGGTTAATCGCGGTCACACTGGCGCCGGGCACCACCGCGCCGCTGGGGTCCGACACCACGCCTGTCAGTGTACTGGCTGCCTGGCCATAGAGCACGCCCGCAGCGAGCAGGCTGACAAAGGCTATGCTAGCGACGTAGCGTGAAATCCTCGTAGTATATGCTTCAAACCTCATGATCCTTACCTCCTCCGGTCAAGGTAAATCTCGTCGGGTTCCTGTAACCGGGTTCAAGCTCCTGGGGGAACAGATCGGGGCGGCTTTCAGACTCCTCCATTCGGCGCTCATTCCGAATGGCACACAGCACGGCAAACATGCATTCGCCTCAGGGTCCTGGAGAGCCATTCCGCACCCGCTACGGCTACCTCACTCAATTTTTCCGCCAGTGCCTTATGTTTATGCAGAAAAAATACACAACCAACGCGGTAGTGTCAAGCAAAATCCATGCCACTTGAAATTCAATGGTTGCCTGATAATGCAGCCGTTTGGAATGTTTGACTTAGAAGCCGCGAGCCAATTGTACCGATGTGTGATTACGGTTTCCTATATTCTAAATATGGTAGGCGACACCCATTCGGTCTGGCCCTGCAACGGTGGCCGCCGTGGTTCTCTGTCCGACGCTCTCCGCGGCGAAAGCGCTCACCCCACCGCTAGGCGGGGGGCCTGAACCGGTCCTCTTTGCATGCATCAAAATTGCTGCTATTTCAAAACTCCCTATTTATTAACCATCTTGTTTTCAGCAAGTTCTGGGAGTTTGGCGCGGCATCTTGGGTTGTCATTATATGTCCTTATTTATCTATCGGTTAACCCCTAAAATGGGAGTTTGGCAAGTGAGATTTCCACAGGTAAATATTCAATAAGTTGTTTATTCTCAATAAAAGTTAAGTTTGGCAAAAAAGGAATCCTTTATTTCTCGTGCTTTTTCTTTTTCTTCGCCGTTCTTCCCGCTCCCCCCGTTTCGTCTCCCCGCCCGATGCAGGGCACCGCTCCGGCACATGCACTCCCGACAGCAACCGCGTTTTCCGCTCAATCTGATGGTCCATCCTATTCATTCATCCGGCGAGTTCATCTGGCGCCTGCAGAGATACCGTCCTCAGTTGGCGAAGAGGAGGTAAAATGCGATGGGTTTACTACTTAATAATATTCCAGCGCCAGGGCGGCGTCAAGGGGTTTGAGCGGCGGGCGTAATGCCTTAGAAGATGTGAAAGAATCTACGGCGCCTGTCATCCTGAGCGAAGCGAAGGATCTAAGTATTTCATTTCCAATACGATAAGCAGATGCTTCGCGGAGTTTACCCTGAGCCAATACCGATAGGGGTAGGGAGAACCGATTGAGTTCGGTGCCCCCTCCCTCCAAACCGGACAGGCGGGTTTCCCGCATCCGGCTTTCCAGTCAGTGGTTTTACCTCCGAGAGGGTTGACAGA
>JBOGKI010000298.1:0-6149 GCA_050745605.1 Terriglobia bacterium
ATCTTCCAGGGGGTAGCGCCAGGAAACGATATTCGCCTTGAGCATCGGTGGCCGTACTCTGACTTAGGCCAGTTCCCACGTTCGCAGCCGTCACATGCGCGTTTGGCACTACGGCTTGCGAGCTGTCGCGAACGAAACCCAGGATTGATCCGGTAACATCTGCCCGCACCGGTGTGGCGGCGAGCAGCACAGCCGACAATAACAGAAACGTCCATATAAACGAATCGCTATGTCGTTGCATTGAGATCCTCCCGTCTCCGTGTTGGGAGTGATGAGCCCAACGTCGTCACTCCGACGAACGGATGCACCCTTCCCCTATCGATAAGAAAGCTACGTCTCGGCACACCCTGTGTTAGGGTGCTCACTCCGACATCCGCAAGGATGATACTTCGACGCCGTGCCGCCGAGCAGCTCCCCCACCACCTGCGGTCGAATTCCGATATGCCAGCGCCGCAGCTTCTACCCTACGAACGCTCGAATCCTACGGATCAACAGCTCCGACGGTCAAGTCAATTTTATTGAAGAAACCATTTTGCAGAATTGACCGGACCTGAAACGCGCATAGAGAACTGGACCAATTGAAATGTGAATTCCGCGGAATATGAAGATTCAAGGGTGGACGTGCCGTGGGAGGAAGTGTGGGTATAGGAACGGCGGAGCAATATTCTAAAGCAAGCGCAATGACCCCTGGCCGGACGGGAGATTTACAGGACGCACGGGGCCTATGATCAAGCGCGGATTTCTTTCGAATCGTTCTCGCGGTTGAAATACTTCTTCACGATGAGCTGCGTCTGCAAAAAGCCTGCAATCGAGTCAGTCAGAGCGCGCGGGTGCTCGGACCGCGCAGTAGCCAGCGCTTGCTCCCGCACGATGTGGTGTCCGGGCAGGCGAAACATGCGAAAGAATCTCCGCTGCCCGCGAAGCGCGGGTTCCGGCAGGATGGAGTAGCCAAAGCCGGTCTCTACCAATCGCTTCAGGGCTTGAGCGTCGTCCGCCTCCATGATGACACGCGGTGTGACGTTTATTTCGCGAAAGAACTTATCAATGATCGTCCTCATGACGCTACGCTTGGGGTACAAGAGAAATGGCGCCGAGGCCAATTCCCCAGGCTGGATCGAACCCACATGCCAACCTCCGACGCGCGTGGGCGAGGGCTTCAGAATCAGCATTTCCTCTTCGAAGAGCGGCTGGATATTAAGGTGCTTGTCGTCGACGGGAAGGGAGATCAGAGCGAGGTCGTACCGCCGGTTGAGCAGGCCGGCGACCATTTCTTCCGTCCCGGCCACCGTGATCTCAATCTGGACGTTCGGGAATCGCTTGCGCAAATGACGGAGTGGAGCGCCGAGTTGGTGGACGAGCGTTGTCGCACCCGTCGCGAAGTAGAAGGGCCGGTTATCGCCGGAGGGACCGCTGGCAAACTCGCGTTCAATCTGATGAATCTGATGAAGCACGCCTCTCGAAAGCTCGGCCAGCCGCAACGCCGCGGAGGTCGCTATAAGGCGCCTTCCGGATTGCGCAAAGAGCTCGGTGTTGAGATCAGAAGCGAGTTGCCGCAATCTCCAACTGACAGCGCCGGGTGAAAGGTTGACTCTTTCCGCAGCCTTGGTAACGCTGGAACACTCCAGCACGGCGAGGAAAACTTCCAACTGCCGCACATCCATAGACGCCTTCTGCCGAGTCGAAAATCGAAATGGTCAACGCGGTTTCGGTCCTGCGATTGCAGACCGCTGTCAGTTCGGACAGCCGCGGGTTTTCACGGGATAACGAAGTCGCGCCTTCGCACCCAAAATCTTTTGAATCTCGACGGCCATTGCATCCAAGCCTTGCTGTGGCGAACACTTGCGAGTGACAATCGCTCGGAGTCCCCGTTCCATTTCCTCGACGATCTGCGGCGATTGCGGGATCGTCGGTTTGGGAATTGCAACCGGCACGCCCTCCAGAAACGCGCTGCCGTAAGGCAGAGCCCTGACGCGGGCGTCGTGATAGGTCGCTTTGACGGGTGATAGGCTACCGTCGAGCGTTTGAGCGATCTGAACGTCAGGCGACAAAGCCCACTCCATAAACCGATACGCTGCGCGGGGATGCGCTGAGAAGCTCGGAATCAGGTAACTCAGGCCTTCGAGTTGGCTGAAAGGCTTGCCGATCGCGGACGGGATCAGGCTGTAGCCTATCTTTCCCGCGACTTTTGAGTGAGAGGGGTCTTCCAGGAGTGGAATTTGGTCACTCCACAACAGCCCCATCTCCGCGCGGCCCTGCTGCAGGGCATCCAGAGCATCATTCCAATTGTAGCTCAATGTCTGCGGCGGGCTGAATGCAATCAGCTTGAGATACTGGCGAGTCGCGGCGACATTCTGCGGAGAGTTGACGACGACGTTGCCGTATTGCCAGCCGTGCCGAGTGTCGAGAATATTGCCGCCGAACGAATAAGAGAAATTGAGCCATTCGTACCAGAGAGCGATGTGCGACTCGCCCTGAATGTAGGTTCCGTAGAGGTTCTCTTTCGGCCGCGTGAAAAATTCCGCCACCTGCGTGTATTCCTGCCAGGTCTTCGGAGGGACCAGATCTCTATGGTAGCGCACCTTGAAGAGAGCCTTTTCTTTTGGATTGTCCAGCAGATCCTTGCGGTAGCATAAATACGTTGTCAGAACCGTGAACGGGTAGCCGTATGCCCGATTGTTGTACCAACTAATCTCACGCCAGAGGTTCGGGAACAGTTGTTGCCGCGGATCGAAACTCTGAAAGTGGACACTCGGGTCGGCCAGAAACGACTCGATGGGCTGTACACGGCCGCGCTCGACGAGCTCTCCGAGAAAGCGGTGACGCAGCACGATGAGATCGTAGGGGCCATGGTCGGAGGCGGGGTCTTTATCCAGTTCCGTGACGATCGCCTCGTCGTGTATATGGATGACGTCGACTTGGATACCGGTTTTCTTTTCGAACTCGGCAATCTTGCCCGTCCGAGTGAGCGCATTCAGGAACCACGCGTCCCCAGCCAAACGAATCGTTACCGGCCGGTTCCGTTTGCAACCGACGAGCACGGCCAGGCTCGTCACCGCCGCGATTCCCACGATGCCTTTGCAGACCAGCCTGGATCTGGTGTGAGTCAAGCTCAAAGCCTGCCTCCCGCGCCCGAGAACGGCGGTGGGGGAACCGCGCGATTGAACTCCCTCTCAAGATTTCCGGAGGCCCACCGCCCCGATGGTGACTTCGGAGTCTCCAGCAGGAGAGCGGGTGCGTTCAAGGTGGATTGAAGGACGTTGAGGATTTATGAGTCCTCTCTTTTGGATTCCAAGTTATCCCAGTGGAATCTCGTTCCGCGTCCGAAGCTGTGCAACCGACGCCTTGTGGTGAGAGGAGAACTTGAAGACCAGATTCCGAATGGGCGCACCGATAATCTCGATGCGTTTCAGGTCGCGGGTTCCGAGCCCCACTGCTTCAGCCAGTCCCAACATATTGTCGGACGTCTCGAACGGAGGCGTCCCGCGTTCCGCCATGGGATCGAAGCCCATGACGTGCATGCAAACAGCATCTGTGGCCACAGGATTGGTTCCCGCAACCAGCACTCCGGGCTGAATCGGAGCGATTCCCGGAGCCCACGGCCCTTCACCCCCGGCGATTGTCTTGATCCCATCAACAATTTGCAGGTCGATAGGGCGGGCTGCCGCCAGATCAACCACGACGCGCGGCACGCGATACCCACCGCTCCTGGGAGACTTCGGGTTCTTCTCGGACGGAGCGACTTTCGAAGGCTGGCGGTTGCCACCGTGGAGCAGCCCGCGGCCTCCCTTCGGGTTTTCGTTCGGCTCGTCAATGCCCGCGGTCGACCCGTAAATCGAGGCTGGAGTGATGCCGAAGCAGTTCTTCATGGAAAGGGTAATTCCGGTCGTCTCATGTTGCTTCATCTTGGTCATGCTGACGAAAACGTCGCAGTCTCTGTAGGAATGGTTCAGATCATATGCCGGAAACATGTAGCCGCCGAAGGGCACCGCGAACCGCCAGTATTTCCCCCCTTGCCCCAGGGCGTTGGTGTTCTCAAACTCCACGTTGGCCGCGGCGCTCAAGAAATCACGAGGGTCCCAGTCAGCCTGAAAAAAGCTCTCTTGGAGCGGATATGCTGACGACCATGCGCTTTCCAGCACGCGGATGCGTCTGGCACCAGCTCGGCCCATCAAGTGCACGGCAGCGGCAATCAGGTGCGGGTTGGTGTAGTGCGTGTCTCCCAAAGGCAGGTATTCAACGCGGTAGGTGGGGTCACCGGTCATGTTAATCTTAATGGCCACCGTTTTGCCCTTCACCATGCCCGTCAGCCCGCCCAGGTGGTCGAACATCTTATCGAGCGTTGGCAGCAGTTCAGCCGGATCATAGGTCTTGCAATTTGCCACCGCCACCGGAGCTGCCGGGGCAGCCGTGCCAAGCAACGAAGAGCCTGCCAAAAAAGCGCTGGAGGCCACAGTCCCGCGCGCTACCTTCACCAGCCATTCTCGACGCGTGTAATGTACGTACACCATGTTTTCTCCCTCTCAAAGCGTCATCATCGGCGGTTTCGAGCGAATCAACCCGCAAGCTCCAAGGCGCCGTAGTAGGACAGAGGAGGCAGGTGCAACTCTACGGTCTGACTCTTGATCTCCATGCCGACTTCCGTGCCGGCTTTGGAGCCGCTCAGCTCATGCAGTGTCACCGATTCATCCGGAGTCAAAAGCTTTGCCGTTTGGTAGCGGCCGGCCACCTCCACCGTTGCCGTCTGCGGGCCGCCTTTCGAGGCTTTGCCGTTCATCGCCCGGGCGAAAAACAACATCTGCACCAGGGCGCGATCATGAGACGGGGCCGCGCTCAAATACGCCCCCACAGCTCCGGCATCCCAGAAACGGAGCAGATCGTAACGATGACTCACCAACACCACCGTGTCGCTCGCCAGAAGGTAGGGATCTGCCGTGTCCGCAGACTTAGCGATAGCGATTCGCCCCTTTTCGAACAAACGCAAGGTGTAGCGTGGATAATCCCACCGGTCCGGAAGCCCCGGCATGTCGCCCCAACCCGGCCTTGCAATCAGCAATCCACCCCTTGCGACAAAGTCCAGGATTTGCTTTCTCGCGTCTCGCCCTGGTGGATCTGCGTCGTACCACAAAACCGCCCGAAGCCCGTTCAAGCTCGACGCAGAAAACTTCATTTTTGGAATAAGTCGATATTGCTCGGTGGTGCGTGTTAACAGGTTGAGAAATTCCTGGGACTCGTTCTTGCTGGAGAAGTTTGAAATGATCCCTATCACCGCTTCGGGAACGTAATCGGCCCAATGGCTGTGAGCGGCAAAAAAGCTGGTTGCGCTGCCGAGGCTCCTCCACGTATCGAGCGCATCGCGATTCCCGCCCGCAATCCCGGACGCGAGCCGGTTGTCCAGCGTGACAATCCAGCGGCCGCCGCAGGCCGCCGTGTCAGCAACGCACAGTGGATAGGACCCCGGGGTGGGGGATGTGGGCTGCGCGTCCACCCAGATTGCGTGCAGCGGGTTCAGCGCAGACGCCACGCGCACTCTCCAGCCATTCGAATCTACCCAGGGCAATCCGGTCGGGCCGGTGGAAACACGATCTGCGTCACCTGCTTGAGACAGCCTTGCACCGGGCCACAACCCAGTTATCGTTTTGATTTCGGCAGTTGCGGATGCCGGCTCATCGACCTGGATTCCCTGCCGGCGCGCAGCAACCATCACTGCATCGAGTTCGGCATTCTTGTCGAAGAGCAGATAATTGATGCCGGTACCCCTCAGCAACGCCAATGCCGATGGATTCTGCCACTGGCTTGGCCACCTCATCGGGGTCCATTCTGAGAACATGATTTACAGGCCTATCGACGATATCTGGGCCGCGACGCTGATGACCCGATGCAGTTCCGTGGCTCCGTCAGGAATCTGCGCACCGGACCGGCCAGAGCGGCGATCGGACTAACGGAGGCCGCGATAGCTCGATTTGGACGGTTCATCATTCCGCGGAAGCACGGACGCCCCAACTTTAAACGGTAGCAGCAGTGCGGTCAATTCAATTTTGTCGAAAGCGTCGTTTAGACAAATTGGCGCCACGGACGAGAAGCGGCCGAGGCCTCGGCAACAGCGGATTGCCGACTCAGAGAGATTTCCCGCGTCCCGTGCAGGCTCACTC
>JBOGKI010000299.1:0-6123 GCA_050745605.1 Terriglobia bacterium
CACGTGGCCACTAATGTTTTTACAACCCACCCCGAGATAGCTACAATTATCGTGCCAACGAGGAGACTGAAACTCCACGCCCCGGGAGGCGTTCCAACGTGACGAAACTAAACGGCAATCTTCGCATCGCCCGCTCTGCCGAATCCGAAAAGTCGAGACCGCATTTTGAGGTTTCTTTCGTCCCATACGCCGGACGGGTGAAAACGCAAGCCGTCCGATTGGCCGGCCAGGACGACGTCGTTGAATTTCTGATGAAGGTCAGGATCAGCGAAGATGAATCCTCCCGTTGGGCTGGGAAAGCGCAATCGGAAGGCATCGTCCTGATTCCCGACGTTCACTTGACGGAAGATCAACTGCGAGAAAATGGGCTGATTATCTAAGCTCCCTGGCGGGCGATGGCTGGTCAGTGTCTCAGGAAAAAGTAGAGGAAGACACCCAAAGCAGCAAGCGATGCGCACGCCACGATGATCCAGGGAAGGAATGACCGGCGGGTTCCCAGCGCCGGGGGCGCCACCTGCGCGGGGTTGGGCTGCGTATAACTTCCGGCGGGACGGCTGGGCGCGGGAGTCTCGCTGGCCAGAACTGATTCTATCGCCGAGCCAAAGACGCGAGTAAATTCTCCCGGCGCTACAGGCGCTTCTTGGGACGGTGGCGCCAATGCCGTAGCCTCTCGTGGCGAAGGCGCCTGAAACATTCGGGTGAACTCGCCCGGGAAGGCTTGTGAAGGGAATGCGGATTCCGGCTTGGCAAACTCTGGAGCGGGCTCCGCCTGTCCGCCTGTTCCCGGTGTCTGGAACAGCCTTGTGAATTCTCCGGACCCGGTGGGTCCAAGTGGGGCGCTCTCGATTCCTGACGGTTGCTTGACTTGCTGAGCGGCGGCTGGCGAAAGCAGGGAAGGGTTGAGCAGCATGGTGGACTCGCCGGAATCGGGCGCAGCAGTAGCAGGCTGTCTGGGCGTCTCGACCGATCTGCTGATAGCAGGAGGACGTTCAGGGCGCCGGAAAATCATGGTCGATTCGCCCGCCAAGCCCTCGCCGCTGGCGACCGGGGCGGCCGCAGGGCGCTTCTGCGCGAGCCAGTTGTCACGCGCTTGGGTCAATGCTTCGGTCAGGGCCGGCGGGATTTGTGTCACCTCCATTTTCTGACTGGCAGTCTCCGGCATGACCCGCTTTGCAGCTTGTTCTTGAAGTGCGGGCTGGCCGGCTCCAACCGGCGGCGCGGGCCGAACAACGGTTCCACCATACTCATTGGCTTGGGCTGGAGGCGTCGATTTCACCGGGATGGTTCGAGTTGCCTCGGGTGAAGGGGTAGCCGCGCGAATCGTTTCAGGCGCACGGACCATGACGGTTGCGTCTTCGAAGGACGCAGTTTGCGACTGGAGCCATTGATCGAGCGATTGGAAGCCGGGCACGATTTCAGTAGCAAGATAGATGCCGTTCTCATATTCACCCATGTCCAGCACCTTGCTCCGCCCTTCCGGCAAGGTGGCTTTCAGGTATTTCCAAAGCATCCCAAAAGTGTCGTCATGGCTTGGCCATGGGGGTCCACCGCCAACAGGCCGAAGATGGATCAGAACCAGCCGTCCGGAGAGGATCTGACGGGCCCTATAAGTTTTGGTTTCAAGTTCATGGAGCAAGTCGAGCAATTCATACTTGTCGCTGAGTTTCATCGTAACCATTCCACCATACCATCCGAACTAGCACCCATAATGACAAAATAAGCACTCGACTGCAATCCAAGCGCGCAGCAGCGAAACTTTGCGCTTCGGGTTGGGTCGCACACACGGCAATCGCCGCCACGGTCACTGTAAGGATGGCGCACTCCGCGCCGTCTGTTGCGGTCCGCCCGGACCGCGAGGTCCGCACTCAGTGATATACTCAAAGGTTGGCTCGCTTTTAGTCTCAGGTCATCATGCACCCTGCCCTGTTATGGTGCGCACTCGCATTCTACGGTCTCGGAATCGGCCTGACTTTGCCTTCGGTCATCGGTGGCCGCCCCAGGCTTTCCTCCGCGTCGATGGCGGCGCTTTCTCTCGGACTTCTCCTTCATGCGACGGCACTGATCACGGCGGCCATTCAGTTGAATCACCTGCCCGTGGCCGATGTCCAAAACGCGCTATCCTTCTTCGCTTTTGATGTGACTCTGGCCTTCTTCCTGGCCTACCTCCGTTACCGGGTGGCCTGGCTCGGAGTCTTTATGCTTCCCTTCGTGTTCGTTTTCACCTTGTTGGCGGCACTTGGCCCGGACCGCTTGCCGTCCACGGGGCCATTCCGAGGAGGGTGGTTGGTGGTTCACGCCTCATCCATGATTCTGGGGTACACCGGGATCTTCCTCACCTTCGTGGCGGCGTTGATGTATTTGATCCAGGAAAATGAGCTGAAATCGAAGAGTCCGAGAGGTTTCTATCACCGCCTGCCTTCGCTCGAAGTGTGTGTAGACCTTTATGACCGGTCGCTTCAATTTGGATTGCTGTTTCTAAGCATTGGCATTCTGACAGGATTTTTGTGGGCAAGCCGGGCTTGGCAGGGTCCGTGGGAACTGGATCCGAAAGTCCTCGCTTCTCTTTTGACCTGGCTGATCTATCTGGGGCTGCTTTCGACGCGGGTCAGCGGCAACTGGCGCGGCCGCCGGTCGGCTTATGGAGCCATTCTTGGCTTTGCCGCCGTCATGGTGACTTTTCTGGGAGTCAGCTTCCTGAGCGGGCAGCACGGTTATTTCCCAAATCTGACGCACATCCCTTGATGCCAAGGTAAAGAAGAAACCCGTCGATGTGGGGCGGGTTGCCCGCAATCTCATCATTCGATATGAACCTGATCCTCGCTGGAATTAATCATCGGACGGCGCCGGTCGAGGTCCGCGAGCGCATGAACATCGAGGATGCTCGCCTTGTTGCCGCGCTCAAGAACGTGAGCCAGCGCGCGGGCATCCGCGAATCGATTATTTTTTCCACCTGCAATCGCGTCGAAGTACTGGTCAATGCCGAGGACCAGCTTGACCCCGAGCCGGTGATCCGCCAGTTCCTGGCCGATTTTCACCACTGCGATCTTGCAGCCTACGAAGGCTATCTTTACTGGCGGCGGCAGCAGGAGGCCGTGCTGCACTTGTTTCGGGTAGCCTCCAGCCTGGACTCGATGATTTTGGGAGAGCCGCAGATTCTGGGCCAGGTGAAGCGCGCCTTTTCGATCGCTCAGGGCGCGGGCTCCGTGAACGGAGACCTCTACGACGTGGTGAACCAGGCCCTGGCCGTGGGCCGAAAGGTGCGGCGGGAGACGGGGCTGGGCCACGCTGCGGTCTCCGTGCCCTACGCTGCGGTGGAGCTGGCTCGCACGATTTTTGGGCGGCTCGAAGGCAAGACGCTGTTCCTGATCGGCGCGGGGAAGATGAGCGAGATCGCTTCGCGGCATCTGCTGCGGAGCGGAGCCAGCGAGATTTACGTCTCGAACCGCACCCGGGAGCGCGCCGTGGAGCTGGCGCAACGGCTTCATGGCGCCGTCATCCCCTTCGACAACCTGCATGAAAATCTGCACAAGGCGGACATCGTCATTAGCTCGACGGGCGCTTCCAATTTCATCATCTGCAAAGAGCAGGTGGAACAGATTCTGGCACTGCGCAAACATCGGCCCGTTTTCTTCGTGGATATTGCCGTGCCCAGGGATATCGATCCTTCTGTAAACGACCTGGAAGGCGCCTACGTCTATAACATCGACGATCTGCAGCAGGTGGTGGATGCGAACCGCGCGCAGCGCGAGAAGGAGGCGGAGCGGGCGGAGGAGATCGTCCGCCAGGAAGTTCAAAAGCTCGTTCGCAGGCTTGCTTCCCGCGAAGTAGCCCCCACCATCGTGGCCCTGGAAAAGCGCCTGGATGCGATCCGCGACCAGGAATGGGCACGGTTTCGGAGCCGGCTGGCGACCCTCACTGCCGACCAGCGAGATGCGGTGGATCAGCTCACGCGGGGGATCTTGAATAAGATTCTGCATGGTCCCATCACCGAGTTGAAGACCGGAGCCGGCAATCCCGAGCATGGAACATTGGTACACTTGGTCCGTAAGATTTTTGGCGTGGGTGAGGGATCAAGGGGACGCGGCTCCGAACTCATGCAGCCTCGACCCCCGCGGCCCCCGCGACCTCCAAGAGGGAGCGATCGAGCCGATCCCAGCCAGGACCCATCAAATCCCGCCGCGGACCATGGTGAGGTTTAGCCCTTGTTGAGTGAATCTAAGTTGATCTTAGGCACGCGCGGGAGCAAGCTGGCGATCTGGCAAGCGAATTGGGTCAAGAGCCGCTTGGGAGAGCGGGGACGCCGCATTGAAATCCAGGTAATCAGGACCAGCGGCGACAAGCGGGCTGATGTTTCTGTGTCGAATTCCGGGACCAAGGGCCTGTTTATCAAAGAGATCGAAGAAGCCTTGCTGGCCGGCGAGGTTGACCTGGCGGTTCACAGCCTGAAAGACCTGCCCAGTTCTTTGCCGCCGGGTCTGGTTATTGGCGCTGTCCCGGCGCGTGAGGACGCGAGAGACGTTTTGATCACACGGGACGGCTCGACCTTCGTCCAGTTGCCGCGGGGTTCACGCGTGGCCACCGGCAGCCCCCGGCGCGTAGCCCAGTTGCGGGCGTTGCGGAACGACGTGGAGCTCGTGCCGATTCGGGGAAATCTCGACACGCGCATCAGAAAACTGGACTCGGAAGCTTGCGATGCCCTGGTTCTCGCGGCGGCAGGAGTCCACCGTTTGGGGCTTGCGTCGAGAATTGCCGGGTACTTTTCCATCGAACAGATTTACCCTGCGGTGGGCCAAGGCGCGCTCGCCATTGAAATTCGAAAGCGCGACACGAGAGTGAGCCAGGTGGTGGAGTTTCTGGAGGACGCTGCCACCCGCCGCGCCGTTGAAGCGGAGCGCGCCGCGCTGCGGGACCTGGGCGGAGGCTGCCTGGAACCGATTGCCATTCACGCCTTTGAGAAAAACGGTGAGTTCAAGATTCAAGGCATGGTGGCAAACGCTGAGAGTGGTGAAATGCTGCGTGCGGCGCTCTCCGGAGAGACTTGCGACGCTCAGAATTTGGGCCCCCGTTTGGCTCGTGCGCTTCTCGAGCGAGGCGCTGGGCGCCTTTTGAACTTGGCGCCAGGACCCGATGCGGCCAGCCCTGCCTCCGAAAAGCACCATGCCTAAATTGTCCCTCCAATTGCCTTTAGCCGGGAAGCGTGTGGTGATCACCCGTGCTCAGGACCAGGCTTCCGGCTTGGGCGAGGCTCTCAAGAAACTCGGCGCCGTCGTGGTCGATTTGCCGACGATCGAAATACACGACCCGGATTCCTGGGAGAGGTTGGATTCGGCGATCTTCCGGCTCGATCAATTCGACTTTCTGATCTTCACTTCCGTGAATGGCGTTCGATCCTTCATGAAGCGCCTCCAACACTGCGGCCAGAATGCGATGGCCCTGGCCCGATTGGAAGTCGGCGCCATCGGACCGGCGACGGCAGAGGCGCTACGCGAGGCGGGCGTCAGAGTGGACTTTATTCCCCGCCAATACCAGGCGGAGGGATTGTTGGAATCGCTCGATGGCCGCGAAGTGCGCGGCAAACGATTCCTGATTCCGAGAGCCCGGGTGGCCAGGGACCTGGTGCCTCGGGCGCTCACCGGGCGCGGGGCGAAGGTCGAAGTGGTGGAGGCTTACCAGACGGTTTTGCCGGGCTACTCCGCCGGCGAAGTGAAAAAGCGGCTGACGCCCATGCCGGACGTGCTGACTTTTACCAGTTCATCGACCGCCTATCATTTCGTGGAGCTGGCCGAAAGAGAAGGCCTGCTTTCCGGCATGAAGGGCTGCCTGGTTGCGTCCATCGGGCCCGTCACCTCGGATGCTCTGCGCCAATTAGGGTTCAGCGTTGCCGTGGAGGCACGCGAATCAACCATTCCGGGATTGATACAAGCGCTCGCCGGGCGTTTTGTAGACACTTCAAGCTGACTTCGATGTTGTCGTGTGTTTGTTCCGACCTCTAAAAATCGGCTCGTATCCCAAAAGTGTAATTGGAGATTAACCACTTTTAGCAGGAATAAGTTGCGGACTGCCGATCTCACCCGCGTTCTTTGCGGCGCGCCCCCTGTGCCCGTCTTGTTGCTGGCGTTCCGC
>JBOGKI010000300.1:0-6115 GCA_050745605.1 Terriglobia bacterium
CTGCACCACTACCCCTTTTTTGCACAGCAAGCGCCTGGCGACTTCTTCCTGGTACAATGGCGGTTTCCGGGATTTCATCCGCATCGGTCCAGTCGATGGATTTAAGGTCGATTGGCGGACCCTGACCTGGAATGCGCCTGGCCGAAGCACAAGAGTCCTTCAGGGAGTTACAGTGCGTGCGGTCGTTCAAAGAGTGATAAGAGCTGAAGTCCGGGTGGATGGTGAGACCGTCGGGAAAATCGGGCCAGGAATCTTACTGCTCCTGGGCTTCGCAGCCGGTGACACCAGCGAGTCGCACGCCGCTTTTGCCCAGAAGATTCTGAACCTGCGCATCTTTGACGATGAGCATGGGAAGATGAACCGCTCACTCCTCGAAGCCGGGGGTGGGGTGCTTTGTGTTCCGCAATTCACCTTGTGGGGCGACTGCCGGAAGGGACGGAGGCCAAGCTTCGTGGCCGCTGCCCCTCCCGCCGAGGCTCGCGCCCTTTATGAAAGCTTTATGGAAGCCCTACGGGCCGTGGCGCAAGCCGCCGGTGTGGCTGCCGAAGGCGGACGATTTCAGGCGAGGATGGAGGTCGAGCTCATCAACGATGGCCCCGTGACCGTGCTGCTTGACTCCGAGAAGCTGTTTTGATTTGAGCGGCGCAAGTCCGGTGACCAGCTCGCCCGGTAGATGTCAATGTCAGATGAAATCGCCAAGATCCCGGCCTTCGGACTGACCGGTGGAGTCGCGTCCGGCAAAAGTACGGTAGCGCAATATCTTCAATCGTTGGGCGCGAAGATCATTGACGCGGACCGCGTGGGACACGAATTGCTGCGGCCCGGCAGCCCGGCATACCCTCTGATCATTTCCACCTTCGGCCCGGAGGTCTTGACTTCCGCCAAAGAGTCGGCGCGAGCGCCCCAGGGAGCGATCGACCGCCAGCGCCTCGCAGCCATCGTCTTTGCCGATCCGCAGAAGCTGCGCGCCTTGAACGCCATCCTTCATCCGTTGATCCTGCTGCGAATCCTGGAAATCACGGCACAGCACCGCGAACGTGAGCCGGGAGGTGTGACGGTGGTTGAAGCGCCGCTGATCTATGAGGCAGAAATCGAGAAGAATTTCGTGAAGGTCATCGTCGCCTGGTGCCGGCCGGAGCAGCAGCTTGAACGATTGCTGGCCAAAGGCGGCATCTCCCACGCCGACGCAGAAGCACGAATTGCAGCGCAAATTGCGCCCGACGAGAAGCGCCGCCGGGCGGATTACGTCATCGATTGTTCCACTACCATCGAAGCTACGGGAGTCCAGGCGAAAGCACTTTATCCGGAGCTCCAGCGCGTGATGACGGCGCTATCAGGTTGACGCGGGGGCGGGTCTGGCGCCCGCCCGGACGGCGACCCCACGGGTCGCCCCTGCCACCATCGCCCATTGACAGATCTGATGTGAAGGTGGGGCGGGCGAGGACGCCCGCCCCACAGAACAAGCCCTCACTCGCGCGGTCCGCGCAACCACGCTTCTCCTCGCTGTTGCAGGCTTTCCAACGCCGCTTGCACTTCTCTCTGCCGCGCGGCGACAGCCGCTTCATCGGCGCCCGGCTCAACCACCAGGGGCGGCGCGATGAACACCGCGGCGCGGCTGAATAAATGGGGAATCTGGAACAGGTCCCAGCTTCGCTCAAAGACGTAAGCCTTCTTCACAGCAATGTGAAAGCAAAGGATGGCAGCGCCCGTCGCCTTGGATAGAATCACCGAACCGGACTTGGCCACAAAGCGCGGCCCGCGCGGCCCATCGATGGTGAAAGCGGCGTCGCGCCCATGGCGCAGCGAGCGGATCATCTCCGCCAGAGCTCCCGACGCCCCTCGCGAGCTCGAACCGCGCGCCGCGCCGTATCCGTGCCGCTGAATAATGCGGGCAACATACTCGCCGTCAAAATTCCGGCTGGTCATCACCACAATCCCGCGCTGGCGCCAGAACCAGGTGGCCGGGCAGATTTCCCGATGCCAAAACGTGTAGATGATTCCCTTGCCTGCCTGCCGCGCGGCTTCCCAGTTCTCCCAACCGTGAATTTCCCATCGTAACATCCGGCCGACAATGGCCACGGCGAAGGTGCCCACCCAACCCGCCGCGAAAATCTGGAATCGCTGCCAGCGAGTGAACACACGCTGGCCAAGCGTCCCGTGGGCGGGAGGTTCCACTCCTGCCTCTGGCGGTGCATCGTTTTTCATGTTTCCGGCCGGAGCCTTAGCCATAGCAGCCGATGACCCACCATTGTAGACTACCTACACCGGTCGCGCTGCCATCGTTCGCCGCGTGGCCATCCCACAATCCGATCCGTCACCTGGAAGCTGGCGTTCTGAAGAGCCGGTCCATTTTACTTTTTCAGATCAAGGCAACTTGGGATAAGATGCGCACTCAAGTCACGGTCCCGTGACCGATCCGGCTTGAAATGCCGCCGGCAAAAATGGATCAAGGAGGATGAGCTGCGATGAGTGATGAAAATTCCAATTGGACGCGGAGGCGGTTTCTGAAGGGCAGCGCCCTGGCCGGCGTAGGACTGGCGGGGCTTGGCGGTCTGACGCCCGCCCGGGTACTGGGCGCGAACCAGAAAATCCGTGTCGGAGTGATGGGCACTGGAGAGAGAGCTCAATACCTGATGAGCATTTTCAAACGCCAGCCGGAGGTTGAGTTCGTGGCCGTCTGCGATGTTTACGGGCCGCACCGCGAAAAGGCTCTGAAGCTCGCCGGGCCCACCGCCACCGCCCACCTCGATTACCATGAGGTGTTGGATCGCAAGGACGTGGATGCCGTGGTCATCGGCGCTCCCGACCATTGGCACAAGACCATGCTGGTGGATGCCGTGCACGCGGGCAAGGACGCTTATTGCGAAAAGCCCATCATGCACTCGATCCCCGAAGGCGTCGAAATGGTCAATGCCGTGCAGCAGTCGAACCGCGTGGTGCAGACGGGGATGCAGCAGCGAAGCTGGCCGCACTACATCATGGGCAAGCAGATAGTGGACTCCGGCAAACTCGGAAAGATCACTTTCATCCACACTTATTGGTACCAGAGCTATTTTGCAGACAGCGGCTGGAATGCCTCTCATCGTGTTGATACGTCCCAGCTCGATTGGAAGAAGTTCCTCGGTGACGCTCCTGACCAGCCTTTCACGGATGAAAAGTTCAATCACTGGCGATTTTTCTGGGATTTCGGCGGTGGCATTCTGACCGATCTGCTGACCCACTGGATTGATGTGATCCAATGGTATATGGGACAACCCGCGCCCCAAACCGCCACCACCACCGGCGAGCTTTACCTGATGAAGTGGCAGTGCCCAGACACCATTACCTCTGTGTTTGAGTTCCCCGCGAATTTCAATGTCACCTTCACCGGCGCGCTGAATGACTCGATCGATGACGGTGGCATCGAGTTCCGCGGCACCAAAGCGACGCTGAAAATCGACCGCGCCCGGCTGGCGCTTTATCCCGAAGGCGAAAAGTGGCTGCCGGGAACCATGCACCCCGAGCCGGAGGTCTTTATCCGGTCCGAGCATGATGGAACCGTGGATCACATTCGCAATTTCCTGGAGTGCGTCCAGACTCGCAAGACTCCAAACGCTCCGATTCAGGCTGGATTTGAAGCTGCCAGAACGTCCTGGATCGGTAACATCGCGCTGAAGCGAGGCATGAAGACCGTTTGGGACGCGCAGGCAGAGAAAGTCGTGTCCTGAATGCTGGAGCGGCGCTCTGTGAGCGCCGAGGTCCTGGAGAGGTCAAGGCCGGCGGTCGCCCTGGCGCACACGGAGACCGGCGTCCCGCGGTCCCTTCCAGGGTAGACTCCGACCGCCGCTGCAGCGGGCTCCACGGTCACACGGCGGCGCTACCGCGCTTCGATGTAAGGGCGTTGCTTGCCGCGCCCCGGCAAGTGACGAGTGACAAGCAAAAGCCCGTCAGCGATTCGCTCTCAGCGATCCGCTATACGGGCCGGCTGCTGTCTATCGTTCATGGAATTACACACGGTGGGAAAGCCACTGGTGATCTTTGACGGCGATTGCGGTTTCTGCCGCTTCTGGGTGGATTACTGGAAGAAGCTCACCCGCGACGGTGTTGATTATGCCCCTTTCCAGGAAGTCGCAGAAAATTTCCCTCACATTCCCCGGGAAGGTTTTGCGCGCTCGCTCCAGATGGTCACGCCGGAGGGCAGGACCTACAGCGGCGCGGCGGCGGTGTTTCAGGCTCTCGCCTATGCTGAGGGCTACGGATATCTGACCTGGCTCTATGGCAACTTCCCGCTGTTTGCGTCGATCAGTGAAGCCTGCTACAGGCTCGCAGCCGCCCATCGTTCCTTTTCTGACGTCCTGCGCCGCGCGCTTTGGGGTAAGAGGCTTGAGCCTTCGACCTACGTTTCGACCCGCTGGATTTTTTTGCGGCTGCTCGGTCTGATTTATCTTGCAGCATTCGGATCGCTTTGGCCCCAGATCACGGGACTGGTTGGCGCTCACGGCATTATTCCCTGGAGTGGTTTCGCGCAGGAAGTCGCCGCAAGATTCGGGCCGGAGCGATACTGGCTGTTGCCGACTCTCGCCTGGCTCAACCCTGCGGATGGCTTTCTCAAGTTTCTTGTGGGCGCCGGAATCGCTCTATCCATTCTCATCATCCTGGGGATCGCTACGGGCCCGGCGCTCGTCCTTTCCTGGGTCTTTTATTTGTCTCTGGTAACAGTGGGCCGGGACTTTCTCGCCTTTCAGTGGGACGCATTGCTGCTGGAGGCAGGATTCCTGGCCATTTTTCTGGCTTCCTGGCATCTCCTCGAGTCTCACTGGAGATCGCCCGCGAAGGAGCCGGGCGCCGCGGAAACGCCTCCCTCAAAGACCGTGATCTGGCTTCTGCGCTGGCTGCTTTTTCGTCTCTTTTTCCTTTCCGGGTGTGTGAAGCTGCTGAGCGATGACCCAACCTGGCGTAACCTTACGGCGCTTGAATATCATTACCATACTCAGCCATTGCCGACGCCCCTCGCCTGGTATGCCAGCCAGTTGCCTGCCTGGTTTCAGAAATGTTCGGTGGTGGGCGTCTTCGCCATTGAAGTGTTCGTACCTTTCCTGATTTTCGCGCCGCGGCGGCTGAGGCACTTGGCCTGCGCGGCGCTCATCAGTTTTCAGATCCTGATCGCTTTAACTGGCAACTACGCATTCTTCAATCTGCTGGCGGTCGCTCTCTGCCTGCTGCTGTTGGATGACGTTGCCCTGCACCGGTTGATTCCCGGCGGCCTCGGGCGCCGCCTTGTGCCCCGGATCGGAAAAGCCAGCCGGCCGCCCCTGCGGCGGTTGGGTTACACCGTGCTTGCCGTCTTTGTTATTTTTGTCAGTGGCATGGAGGTGTTGGGGGATTTCACTCCTCGTGCCGTGCCGCAGGCGGCCCTTGAATTCATGAACTGGGTGGAACCCTTGCACATCGTGAACCCTTATGGCCTGTTTGCGGTGATGACCACGGAGCGGGTGGAAATTGTCTTACAAGGAAGCAGGGATGGCCAGACGTGGCGGAGTTACAGCTTCAAATACAAGCCCGGCAACCTGCAGCGGCCGCCCGGTTGGGTGGCGCCCGATCAGCCGCGTCTCGATTGGCAGATGTGGTTTGCGGCCCTGGGCACTTATCGCGACAACCCGTGGTTTCTGGGTCTGGTCCGAGGATTACTCGAAGACTCCCCCGAGGTTTTGAAACTTCTGGGGTCCGATCCCTTCCCGGATGCGCCGCCCCGCTACGTGCGCGCCCTCGCGTACGATTATCGCTTCACAGACTTTGCGACTCGCCGGGCCACAAGCAACTGGTGGCAAAGAGAATATAAGGGAATTTACTTCCCGCCGGTTTCCCTGCGTTCGGAATGAGACTTCGGGCCAGTGTGGTAATCTAAGATAAATGCCAGGCTTTGTTCTAGCAGGTTGCTGAAAAAAACTTAGGAGCATGTCATTCTGAGCGAAGCGAAGAATCTTTGTCATTTGTTTTCAATGCTATGCAGATAGGGGTAGGGAGAACCGATTGAGTTCGGTGCCCCCTCCCTCCAAACCGGACAGGCGGGTTTCCCGCATCCGGCTTTCCAGTCAGTGGTTTTACCTCCGAGAGGGTTGACAGACCTCAGCGTGGG